>DASXYQ010000184.1:0-16047 GCA_036502445.1 Roseiarcus sp.
GCGGCCGCCGGGGTGGGAGACGTGGTAGACGCAGCCGCCGAGCGAGCGGCTGCTCCAGGCGTCGAGCACGTCGAAGGTGAGCGGCGCGTGCGGGGGGATCGTGGGATGCAGACCCGAGTAGGGCTGCCACGCCTTGTAGCGAACGCCCGCGACCGCCTCGCCGACGACGCCCGTGGGCGTCATCGGCAATTTGCGTCCGTTGCACGTGAGAACATGACGTCCGGCCACCAAGCCCTTCGCCTTGACCTGGAGGCGTTCGACGGAAGAATCGACATAGCGCGCCGTGCCGCCCGCGGTCGTCTCCTCGCCCAGCACGTGCCACGGCTCCAGCGCGGCGCGAATTTCCAGATCGACGCCGCCGCGCTCGACGCGCCCGCACAGCGGAAAACGGAATTCGCGCTGCGCCTCGAACCAGAGGGGATCGACAGCATAGCCGGCGCTCGCAAGATCGGCGAGCACCTCGAGAAAATCCTCCCAGACGAAATGAGGCAGCATGAATCGGTCGTGCAGGTTGGTGCCCCAGCGCACCGGCGCGCCGTTCTGCGGTTCACGCCAGAACCAGGCCAGCAGCGCGCGCACGAGTAACTGCTGGGCCAGACTCATGCGTGCGTCGGGCGGCATTTCGAACGAGCGGAACTCGACGAGGCCGAGCCGGCCCGTCGCGCTGTCGGGCGAATAGAGCTTGTCGATGCAGATTTCGGCGCGATGGGTGTTGCCGGTCACGTCGGTCAACAGATTACGGAACAGACGATCGACCACCCACAGCGGCGCGGCGACGCCAGCCGCCGGGGTCTGCGAAAGCGCGATCTGGAACTCATAGAGCTGGTCGTCGCGCGCTTCGTCCATCCGCGGCGCCTGGCTCGTCGGGCCGATGAACAGACCGGAGAACAGATACGAGAGTGAAGGATGGCGCTGCCAATAGAGGACCAGGCTCGCGAGCAGATCGGGCCGGCGCAGGAACGGCGAGTCGGCGGGAGTCGCCCCGCCGACCACGACATGGTTGCCGCCGCCCGTGCCGGTATGGCGCCCGTCCGCCAGGAACTTGTCGGTTCCGAGCCGCGCCAGCCGCGCCTCCTCATAGAGCGCGGTCGTCGTCGTCACGGCTTGGCGCCAGGACGCGGCGGGATGCACGTTGACCTCGATCACGCCGGGATCGGGCGTCACCTTGATCACGTCGATGCGCGGATCGTGCGGCGGCGGGTAGCCCTCGATGCGCACGCGCTGACCGCGTTCGCGTGCGATCGCCTCGACCGTGCCGAGCAGTTCGAGATAATCCTCCAGGCGGGGTGTCGGCGGCATGAAGACGCAGGGCACGCCGTCGCGGAGCTCGACCGAGAGCGCCGTGCGGACGGCGCCTTCGGCTGCGAATTGCTCGTTCAGTTCTTGCGCATCGACGCTGGGCGGGGGAGCGTTGTCGATCTGGCGAAACTGGATTGGCGCGGGCAGCGGTCCACGCGGCTCCAGCGGGTCCTGCTCATGCAGGAAGGGGAGGTCCTTCGGCTTCACATAGGGCAGTGTCTTCATCGGCAGCCGAAGGCCGACCGGCGAGTCGCCGGGAATGAGGAACAGCCGGCCGCGCCGCAGCGGCCAGCGCTCGCTGCGCCAGGCGGGCTTCGCTTCGGTGTTCCAGCGCTGGACAGGAAGCACGAAGCCGGTCGGACGCGATAGACCGCGATCGAACGTGCGCACCATGCGCGCGCGCTCCTCCGGGTCGTCGATCTTGGGGTCGAGCGGGTCGACGTTGACGGGCAACGCCTGCTCTTTCTGCAGCCAATAGGGCGCATCCTCGAAGGCGGGGATCACGTAATCCGCTTCCAGGCCTAGCCGCGTGGCGATCTCGCCCGCCAGTCGCTCGGCGTCGGCCTCCGTCGCCTTGCCCTTGACTTCGCTGTCGGCGATCAGCTCCGGCGCGCCCCAGATCGGTTCCCCGTCCTTGCGCCAATAGAGCGAGAACACCCAGCGCGGCAGACTCTCGCCGGGATACCATTTGCCCTGGCCGAAATGCAGGAAACCGCCCGGCGCGAAGCGTTCATGGAGTCGCCGGATCAAATCCTGCGCGCGGGACTCTTTAGTGCCGCCGACCGCCCCGGTGTTCCATTCCGGTGCGTCGTACTCGTCGATCGAAACGAAGGTCGGCTCGCCGCCCATCGTCAGGCGCATGTCCTGAGCCTGCAAATCTCGATCGACCGCTTCCCCGAGCGCGTCGAGCGCGCCCCAGGCGACGTCGGTGAAAGGCAGCGTGACGCGAGGCGTCTCGCGTAGCCGCTTCACGTCCATCTCGAAACCGAAGCTGACGCCGGCGGGCTCGACCATGCCGGTAATCGGAGCAGCCGAGCGGAAATGCGGCGTCGCGCAGAGCGGCAGATGGCCCTCGCCACAGAACAGTCCGGAGGTCGCGTCCATGCCGATCCATCCGGCGCCGGGCAAATAGACTTCCGCCCAGGCGTGGAGATCGGTGAAATCCTTGTCGGTCCCCATCGGCCCCTCGATCGGGTCGACGTCCGCCTTCAGCTGGATGAGATAACCGGAGACGAATCGCGCCGCGAGGCCGAGCCGGCGCAGAATCTGAACCAGCAGCCAAGCCGAGTCACGGCAGGAACCCGAACGCAGGGCCAGCGTTTCGTCCGGCACTTGTACGCCCGATTCCAGGCGGATGACGTATCGCACCATGCGCTGGAGTTCGGCGTTGAGCGCGACGAGAAAATCGATCGTGCGGTCACGCCGCCCCGCAATCTCGCCCATGTATTTCGAGAGCAGCGAACCGGACGGTTCGGGCGTAAGATACGCCGCGAGTTCGGTCTTCAGCTCCTCGGAATAGACGAACGGGAATTCCTCGGCGTAGGGCTCGATGAAAAAGTCGAACGGATTGATGACGGCGAGTTCGGCCGTCAGATCGACCTCGATCTTGAACTCGCTGGTCTTCTCGGGAAACACGAAGCGCGCGAGCCAGTTACCGTGCGGATCCTGCTGCCAGTTCACGAAATGCTGGGCTGGCGCGACCTCGAGCGAATAGCTGGGCACGCGGGTGCGGCAATGCGGGGCGGGGCGAAGCCGGATCGATTGCGGCCCCAGCGCGACCGGGCGGTCATATACGTAATGAGTGAGGTGACGGAGGCCGACAAGAATTGCCAAGGGCGAGTGTTCCCGATCGCGTCGTGGGGCGGGCGCACGCGCCAGATGCAAACTTCGCGCCGGGATCGATTGGCGAGGACGGTCGTGCAAATGTCAATGCGGAGCCGAGTGCGTGTTGAGTGCGTGTCGCTCCCCTTCTCGCCTGCCCGCC
The DNA here is from genome assembly GCA_036502445.1 of Roseiarcus sp. GTDB lineage: Bacteria > Pseudomonadota > Alphaproteobacteria > Rhizobiales > Beijerinckiaceae > Roseiarcus. The sequence continues at coordinate 3,284 of DASXYQ010000184.1, forward strand.
GCCCACCCAAATCCCATCTAACGTCACGATCGCATCGCCGCGCCGGCTGGATCGTAGGCCGGGGCGGTGAGGCGCACGGCAGCCCGCCGTTCGCCGATAATTTCGATCTCGAAGCCGGCTTCGGCCTCGGCATGGGCCTTCTCGATATAGCCCATCGCCAGCGACTTGCCGACGCAGTGCCCGTAGCCGCCCGAGGTGACCCAGCCGACGACGCGTCCGTCGCGCCAGATCGGCTCGTCGCCGATCGCGTCGGCATCGTCCGCCTCGACCGCGAAGGTCGCCAGCCGCAACTTGCCGCCGGACTGCTTTTCCAAAACGGCCGCCTCACGGCCGATGAAATCGTTCTTGCGAAGATCGACGAAACGGCCGAGCCCCGCCTCGTACGGACCGTAGATCGGCCGGTATTCGCGCGCCCACGTGCCGAAGCTCTTCTCCAGTCGCAGAGACGACAACGCGCGGCCGCCGAACTGGACGAGACCGAGCGGTTCGCCAGCGGTGAGTAGGACTGTGTGCAGCGCGCGCTGATATTCCGGGCGAACCCAGATTTCGTAGCCGAGTTCGCCCGTGAAGCTGACGCGTCCGACCAGGGCCGGAATCATTCCGACATTGATTTTCCGGAACGTGAGGAAGGGGAACGCCGCGTTCGAGACATCGGTGGCGGTGAGCCCTTGCAGCAGTTGGCGCGACTTCGGCCCTGCGATCGACAGCCCGGGATAGTCCATCGAAGCGGCGCGGCAAACGACGCCATCCGCCGGCAAATGTCGCTCGAACCATCTGAGGTAATAGCCTTCGGCGACATAGGAGCAGACGAGCAGGAACTTCTCCTCCGCGTGTCGGCAGATCGTGAAGTCGCCGATCAGCTTGCCGGCATCGTTGAGCATCGGCGACAGCGCGAGCCTGCCGACTGCCGGCAGCCGGTTGGCCATGACAAGGCCGAGAAATTCCGACGCGCGCGGGCCCTCGACCTCGATCTTCCCGTAGTTGGCGATTTCGATCATGCCGACCCGTTCACGCACGGCGCGGCATTCCGCCCCGATATGGGCGTGCGCGTTCGAGCGTCGAAACGTCGTATCCTCGCGCGGCTCGACGCCTCTGGGCGCGAACCAGAGCGGGTTCTCGAGACCGCAGTACTCGCCGAACACCGCATTTTCAGCGACCAACCGGTCGTAGATCGGGGTCGTGCGCAGCGGGCGCGCGGCGGGCAACTCTTCGTTGGGAAACCGGATGCGGAAGCGGCGTGAGTAATTCTCGCGCACCTTGGCGTTGGTGTACGGCAGCGTCGCCCAGTCGCCGAATCGCGCGACGTCCATGCCCCAGACGTCGTGGCCTGGATCGCCCTCGATCATCCAGTTGGCGAGCGCCAGACCGACGCCGCCTCCCTGGCTGAACCCGGCCATCACGCCGCAGGCGACCCAAAAGTTCTTCAGTCCCTTCACGGGTCCGATCAGCGGGTTGCCGTCGGGCGCAAACGTAAACGGCCCGTTGACGACCTTGCGGATGCCCGCCTTGCCGAGATCGGGAAAATGCTGGAACGCCGTCTCCAGGCTCGGCGCGATGCGATCGAGATCGTTGGGCAGCAGATTCTGACCGAAGTCCCAAGGCGTTTCGCGCTCGCTCCAAGGCTGGCACGCCTGCTCGTAGGTGCCGATCAACATGCCGCCGCCCTCCTGGCGCATGTAGATTTCGCCCTCGAAGTCGATGACGTGGAACCTGTCGACCTTGGGATCGATGACGCCGGGAATGTCCTCGGTGATCAGATAGTGGTGCTCCATCGCGAGAATAGGCAATTCGAGACCAACCATGCGTCCGACTTCGCGCGCCCATAGGCCGCCGCAGTTGACGACATGTTCGGCGACGATGTCGCCCTTCTCGGTGAAAACGTCCCAGGCGCCGTCAGGCCGGGGCTTGAGATCGACGACGCGATTGAAGCGGTTGATTTCGGCGCCGGCCAAGGTCGCGCACTTGGCGTAGGCCTGCGTCACGCCCCAGGGATCGAGATGGCCTTCGACCGGATCGAACATCGCGCCGACGAAATGTTTCTTGTCGATGAACGGATACATCCGCGCCGCTTCGTCGATCGAGATGATCTCGAGATTCATCCCGAGGTACCGGCCGCGCGCACGCGCCATCTTCAGCCAGTCCAGCCGTTCCTTCGTGCCCGCCAGATTGAGGCCGCCCGTCACGTGCATGCCGCAGGAGACGCCGGAGATCGCCTCGATCTCTTTATAGAGCTCGATGGTGTATTGCTGCAGCTTGGCGACATTGGGATCGCCGTTGAGCGTGTGCATGCCGCCCGCGGCATGCCACGTCGAGCCCGAAGTCAGCTCCGAGCGCTCGAACAGCACGACGTCCTTCCAGCCCCCCTTCGTAAGGTGATAGGCGACGCTGGCGCCGACGACGCCCCCGCCGATGACGGCGACCCGTGTATGCGACTTCATGACGACAGCCTCCGCTGGGAACGGGCCAAACGCGTCCGGGCCGCTCGAGGCTGCGCCGGAATGAAGACGAGCACCGCTGCGAACGCGACGAGAAGCAGCGCCGCCAGGCAGCAGAAAGCCGTCGAAAGCGAAAAAACGCTCGCGATGGCCCCTGTGGCGAGCGGCGCCGGCAGCCGCGGGAAGCCGCCGAAGAAGGCTACGGCAGAGATCGCGGCGCCGGCGGAAAGGCGCGGTTGGGCGGCCGCCAGCGCGAACCCGCAAGGGACGATCGCGGCTGTCCCGATACCGACGATCGCAAATCCGACCACGCTCGCCGCGAAGCCGAGATGGACGGCCACCAGCCCGAGGCCCGCCGCCGCCACCAGGAAGGAGAGCAGCATCATCGTCCGGTCGGCGGCGTGCGATCGCAGCGCGTCGGCGTTGACCCTGAAGGCTGCCTGGCACGCAAAAAAGAAGGCGGCGCCAAGCCCCGCAAAAGCCGCCCATTGCGGCGCCTCGCGCCGCAGCAGCAGCGCCGACCAGGAGATCGTCGCACTCTCGCAGGTGATGGAGACGCCGATCGTGAGCCCGAGCACGACGAGCGAACGCGACAGGATGCGCGCCCGAATCGGGATGGGGCCGCTCACCCTGTCGCCGGCGTCCGGCTCTATCGCCAGCGCCACCAGGATGGCGGCGGCCGCAAGACCCGCCTCCGCGATCATTCCCAACGCCCAGGGCGCGGCGCTGGTCACCAGCGCGCTGCCGAGGATCGCGCCGATCGCTCCACCGGCGGAGGCTCCGCCGTGCAGCCGTGCGAAAATCGGCGTGCCCAGGCACCGTTCGATCCGCGCGCCTTCCGCGTTCATCGTAGCGTCGAGCATGCCGGCGAGCACTCCATAGGCGATCAATGGGACGAAGATCCCGATCGCCGTCGAGGCCAGCAGCAGAGCGGCGAGAACGGGGCCAATTGTCAGCAACACCGCGATCAGCGTGCGTTTGACCGTGAACCGCCGGGCGACCGCGCCGGCGCTCGACATCGCCGCCAAATAGGCGCCGGTGAAGCAGGTCAGAGCGACCCCGAAGGCCCAGGCGTCGACGCTGGCCCGCGCCAGAATCGCCGCGGAGGAGCCCGACCACGATCCCGACGCGACTCCGAAGGCGAAGAATGTCGCCGCGATCGCCCATCGCGGCGAGGGAATCCCGAATTTCGCAGCGGACAGCGCGGCGGGCGCAGACGTCGGAAGGCCCGGCGAGGTCGCGGACGGGTGTTCTCCGGTCATTCGCTCAGAAATCCGTCGGGGCGCCGCCCTCCGCCTTGCGGCGGGCGACAAAGCTTTCCAACGCTTCGCGACGATCCGCTTCGAAGGGCGGCGGCGAATAGTTCCGAAGCCGCTCCTTGTAGATCCTCTCCGCCGTGTCGTAGGCTGTCGGAGCGCCCGCTTCGCGCCAGGTCTCATAGTTGCGCCAGTCGGAAATCATCGGTGCGAAGAAGGCGTTCCGGTATCGGGACTGCGTGTGCGCGGCGCCGAAGAAATGCCCGCCTGGCCCGACCTCGCGCATCGCGTCGAGCCCCAGTTCCTCGGGATCGACGCGCAGTGGGCGCAGGAAGTCGGCGACCATCGCGAGCAGATCCGCGTCGAGCGCCATCTTCTCGAACGAGGCTTGCAGGCCGCCTTCCATCCATCCCGCGCCGTGCATCAGAATATTCACGCCACCCATGATCGCGCCCCAGAGCGAAAAGACGCTCTCATAGGCGGCCTGCGCATCGAGCGAGTTGGCCGCGTTGGCATTCGAGGAGCGATACGGCAATCCTAAGCGCCGCGCCAATTGCCCGCCCACGATCGCGGTCTTCATATATTCGGGCGTGCCGAAGGCGGGCGCGCCGGATTTCATGTCGACGTTGGACGTGAAGCCGCCGTAGACGAATGGTGAGCCCGGCCGCGCGAGCTGCGCGACCGCAAGGCCCGCGAGCGCCTCGGCGTGCTGCTGCGCGAGCGCCCCCGCGAGCGTCACCGGCGCCATCGCGCCGGCCAGCGTGAACGGGGTGAGCACGACGATCTGATTGTGGCGCGCCATCTGAATGACGCCCTCCAGCATCGGCGCATCGAGCCTGAGCGGCGACGAGGAATTGATGATCGTGAACAGCGAGGGCTCCCGCTCCAACGTTTCGGCGTCGATCCCGCGCGCGAGGCGCGCCATTTCGATGCCGTCGCGGATGCGCTCGCGCCCGAGGCTGTAGGCGTGAATCGGCTTGTCCGACAGCGTGACCATGTCGAACAGGGCGTCGAGATGTCGAATCGAGGCGTGAAGGTCGACCGGTTCGACGGGATAGCCGCCCCAGACATGAATGGAATCAAAAGTCTGCCCTAACCGCAGGAAATTTTTATAGTCGCGATGATTTCCTGGACGGCGGCCGCCGTCACGGTCGAACGCGTTCGGCGTGCTGGCCACCGAACCGAAAGCCAAGTATTCATCGCCGATGATTACGTTTCGCTCAGGGTTCCGCGCATGCAGCGTGAAGCTCTTCGGCGCGAGACCGATTTGCGATTCGATGAGCGCAGGATCGAAGCGCACGCGGTTCGAGCCGGGATCGACGTCCGCGCCGGCCTCGCGGAGGATCGCCTTGGCTTCGTCGTGGAGGATATCGATGCCGATTTCCTGCAACACCGTGAGCGCGGCTCGATGAATGGATTCGAGCTCGTCTCGCGAGACGAGTTCGACGGGCGCAAACCGCGAGCGGGGTTGGGGCGCCGCCGCAACCGGCGCGGATACGCGCTCGCCGCCGCGTCGGCGGCGACGCGGAGAGTCATCGCTCGGGTTTTCATTGGACATTCCGCGGTCCCTGCGGTTCACGCTCGACGAATGGTGGATTCGTCCGGAGCACGAACTGTAGTCGCCGACGCCGGAGGACGCCATGCGCGAAAATGGCATTGCGACATGCCAATTTGCTGATCGACCGTGGCAAAGGGGTCACTTGGCCGCTCGCAGCCCCGGCGTCTCGGTTACCGCGCTCTCGCTTTCGCGCGCCTTGTCGGCGGAGAAACGCGCTATGAGCCATGAGCGGAAGAGCGCAACCGCCTCGTTGCTGAGGTCCTCGGGGTGAGTGGTCAGGTAATAGCCATAGCCCTCGTCGAGCCAGATATCGAATGGGCGCACCAGACGTCCGGCCTTGATTTCCTCCGCGAACAGCAAGGGGTCGGCGAGCACGAGGCCATCGCCGAGTATGGCGTACTGCGCGGCGAGCTGCGAGGTGTCGAACACCAGGCCGCGATCGACTGCGAGATCCGGGCGGCCGATCGATCGCGCGAGCATCTCCCAGAAGAAATGGCGCGGCCGATCCTCCAACTTGACGTGCAGGAGATCGCAGGCGGCGATGAACTTGGCGGGATCCGAGCGGTCAATCGTCTGCAGCAGTTTCGGACCGCAAAGGATCGTAGCGCGCACCATCCATAGCAAATCGTGGATGGCGTCGGTGACGCGGGGCTCGGTATAGACGATCGCGATGTCGATATCGCCATCCATTTCTGGACCCGCTGTGGGCTTCGATACGATCTCGAGGCTGATGCCGGGATGTTCGGCGCGAAAGTCGCGCAAGATCGGAATGGCGAGCCGATAGGCGAAGGACGTCGGCAATGCGACCTTGAGCACGCGCTTGGGGCGCCCTTTCTCTTTGATGACTTCGCCGAGCGCCTGGTCGATGCGGTCGAAGGATTTCGAGACTACCGGCAGAATGTGCCGTCCGGCCTCTGTCAGCACCAATTGCTGCGGCCGCCGCTCGAACAGCGCGACGCCGAGGAAGTTTTCCAAAACGATCACATGCCGACTGACCGCGCTCTGCGCGACGGTCAGACTATTGGCGGCCGCGGTAAAGCTCAGGTGCTGTCCAGCCGCCTCGAAGGCGCGCAGCGCATTCAGCGGCAACCATTTGCGGTCCATCGTGCCTCCCTCGGGAGACGCGCCAATTCAAGCGATGCGAGTGCTCGCGAGCCGGTCCGTCGCCAGATCGTATCCCATCCCGGGCGAGTCTGAGAGCACGATATGGCCGTCGTTGCTCACCTGCAAGGGCTCGGTCATCATGTAATCGCGTCGGTCCACATCCCATTCGGGCGGATCATAAGGAAATTCTAGGAAACGCGCATCGCACAAGCCCGCGGCGAGATGCGCGTTGGCGACGACGCCCATGCCGTTCGTCCAGGTGTGCGGCGTGAAGACGAGATTGTGCTCCTGCGCCATCAGCGCGACGCGACGCAGACCTGTCAGGCCGCCCACCAGCGCAGCGTCAGGCTGCAGTACGTCGAGGCAGCCCTCGACGATCAGATCGCGGAACTCATAGAGCTCCCTGGTCATCTCGCCGCCCGCGATGCGCAGGCCGACGCTTTCGCGCAACTTGCGCATGCCGGCGCGATCGCCGCGATGCAGCGGCTCCTCCATCCAATAGACGCCGAGCCGCTCCAACTCGCGCGCGACCTGAATCGCATCCTTCAGCGACCACGGCGCGTAGGCGTCCCACGCCATGCGCCAGCCCTGATTGCAATCCACCATCAATTCGAGCCTGTCGCCCACACGCGCACGTACGGTCTCCAGCGCCTTGATGTCGGCGCGCCAGTCGCCGCGATGAAAGCGAATTTTAAGCGCCCCGAACCCATGCGCGATGTAACGTTCGGCGGCGTCCGCGAGCGCCTCGGGGTCACGCAGCGTGCCAGACGAGGCATACGCTCTCACCGTGTTCGAGAGGCCGCCGATCAATTTCCAGCACGGCTGCTTCGTGATCTTGCCGGCGAGATCCCACAGGGCGAGGTCGAGCGGCCAGCAGCGCCCCCAATGGAAACTGATGTTGTTGAGAATGCGCCAGTGCCGCTCGATCGCGAGCGCGTCCTGGCCGACAAAGAGATGTTCGTGGCCCGCAAAGCCGAGCATCATGTCGCCGGAGCCGACGCCGGTCACCCCGAGGTCGGTGTGAACCTGCACGATCGCCGCGTCCCAGAAGGTGCGCGGCTTGGTGTCCCAACTCGCATGAAACGGTGGATCGAAATGCAGGCGATGACGTGTGATCTCGATTGCCGTGATGATCGCCTTGGGAGCCTTGGCGAGCGGAACCAAGCCGTCGGACGTCGCGGGGACTCCAGAAACTGCGCCATGGCCAGCGAGGTGAGTCGGCGGTACCAGCCCAGCCGTCATGGACGACGTCTGGTTGCTCGCGGCATCATTCATGAGCTCTCCAGTCTATCTTGCAGTCCTCGATCAGTCGATCGCTACAAACCCGATTGCGCGAAAATCGGCGTCAACTCCGATCGTTCCTGCTATCGGAGATCGGCATATCGGGTCCAGATCGCGCTTTCGCCGAGCGTGGCCACCTGCTCGAGGTGTAGGCGCCTCTCGATTTCACAGACGCGCGACGGCATCGGGGTCGTCCGCGTCCTGCGAAGCCCAGGAACCATGATCGCCTGGCGAAGCGGTTTTTCCGCGCAGGACAGCAATAGCGATTTTTGACGGCCGCCGGTGAGCTCCACATAAACGTCAACCAGTATCTCCGCGTCGAGCAAGGCGCCGTGTTTCATCCGGCGGGATCGATCGATCCGATAACGGTCGCAAAGCGCATCGAGATTGTTGGGGGCTCCCGGATGCCTGCTCCGCGCGAGTGCGAGCGTATCTGTCACGCGCTCGAACGGTAGTAGGGGACGCCCGGCGAGGAGCAGTTCCGCGTTGAGGAAGCGGATGTCGAATTCAGCATTATGAATAATCAGCCGATCCTGGCCGATGAACTCGAGGAATTCATCGACGATGACGGAAAAGAGTGGTTTGTCGCGCAACGAGGCGGTCGAGTGGCCATGAATCCGGAACGCATCCTCCGGAACCTCGCGCTCAGGATTTATCAATACGTGAAATTGGGCGCCGGTCATGCTTTGGTTCACGATCTCGATCGCACCAATCTCCACCAACCGATCGCCGTTCGTGGGGTCGAGACCTGTCGTTTCGGTGTCGAGTACGATTTCACGCATCGCGAATCCCCCGGCCAGGCAACGCCGCGATCGCCCGCACGAGACTTTCGGCTTGCGCGCGTGATTCGTCCAGGGGTCCGTTCGTGTCGATCACAACATGCGCGCGGCGACGCTTCTCGGCGTCCGACATCTGACGCGATATTATCGCTTCGAGTTTCGCGCGGTTGGCGCCCTCGCGCGCGAGCGCCCGAGAGCGTTGGACCTCCGCTCTGGCGCTGACCACGACGACGAGATCGAAGGTCCTCTCCCCGCCCGTTTCAAACAATAGCGGGATGTCGCAGAACGCTACGCGTCGGCCGAGGTCCCGCGCATGTTCCAGAAAGCGGGTTTGCCGCAAGGCGACGGCCGGATGCACAATGGCTTCGAGGCGGGGCATCGCATCGGCTTCGCTCAGCGCTCGGGCCGCAAGTCGCTCGCGATTGACGACGCCATCGACGACGACGCCGGGAAAGACCGATTCGATGAGGCCGGCGCCTTCCGCTCGATAAAAGTCGCGCACGGCGCTGTCTGCGTCGAACACCGGACATCCCAATTGGGCGAACATTCGTGCGACGGTGGATTTTCCCATGGCGATCGAGCCGGTCAGACCGACGACGATCACGAGGACCTTGCCCCGTGCCCGAGGATATCGGCTTCGACCAGCCTGCGCAGCTCGGGTGTGACGGATGGGCGAATTCCGAACCACCGTTCAAAGCCGGGGGCTGCTTGGTGCAACAGCATGCCAAGACCCCCCACCGTGCGATGCCCGAGGCGTCGGGCATCCCGGATGAGCGAGGTCTCCAAGGGTACGTAGACCAGGTCCGCGACGATGGCGTCTGATTTCAAATCTGAGATGTCGATTCTCAGTTGAGCCTGACCGTTCATGCCGAGCGATGTCGTATTGACCAGAATATCGGCATCCCCTAGCCTGTTGGTAGCCTCGCTCCAGGCCGAAACGAAAAGTCTCGACCCGAATGCCTCTGCCACTGCCTCCGCCCGTTCTATCGATCGATTCACGATGGTAATTCGTTGCAGCCCCGCGGAGAGCAACCCGTAAACGACGGCGCGGGATGCGCCGCCCGCGCCTAGAATCACCGCCGACTTAACCTCTTGGCGCCAACCTGGCGCCTCTTCGTCCAGACTACCCAAAAATCCCCCCGCATCGGTATTGTCTCCCCAGAGGATGTCGCCCTCGCGCCAGAGCGTATTGACCGCGCCCATGGCCTGCGCGACGCCGGTGCGCCGGTCGCACTCCGCGAACGCCTCCAACTTGTGGGGTACGGTGACATTTGCGCCCCGCAGGCCGCCAACCCCGATGGTTGCCGCGAAGCGTTTGAATTCGCCCGGCGGCGTCGCGACTCCTTCGTAGCTTCCCTCGATGCCGTAAGTTCGAAGCCAATGCCCATGAATGAGCGGCGAGCGAGAGTGAGCGACTGGCCAACCCGTCACGCACGCACGTGGGCGCGGCGGATTGCTCATAGCTCGAGCGCCCCTTCGCGTCGCAACCAGGAAAGCAGCGCGAGGATCGGCAATCCGAGGATGGTCGCGTGATCGCCTCGAATTTCCTCCATGAGATGCACGCCGAACTTCTCAACCTGATAGGACCCGACGCTGGTCAGGGCGAGTTCTCCTACCAAACGGAGATAAAGATCGATTTGCGCGGCGCTGAGAGATCGCATGGTCATATCGGCGTGATCTTCGGCTCCATACTCCACTCGGCCGCCCTTCGCGATCGCGAGAGCCGACGTCAGGCGATGGGTTCGGCCCGACAGCCTGGCAAGCTGAGTTGCGGCGTCCTGAATTGTCTGCACTTTATGGAATATCCTGCCGTCGAGGGTAAGGACCTGGTCAGCCCCGACACAGAATGCTTCGGGATGGCGGCGACTGACGTAGACGGCTTTGGCCTGCGCGAGGAAACCCGGCAACTTCTCCGCCGCGCCGCCCTGGCCGAGAAAAGCATCCTCGATCGCCCGTTCATCAATCTCGGGCATATCGATTTCGAAAGGTATTCCGGCGCTGGCGAGCAGATGGCGGCGGGCTTCGCTCCTGGATGCGAGAATCAACTTATAACCTGAGTTCCACAATATCGGGGCGCTCGGCATTCGAGATTCTCATTCAGGCCTGAGTGATGAACTTCAAACGGTGCTCGCGGAACAGGTCGAGGATCGCCGCCGCTGTCTCTTCGATAGAGCGCCGGGTCACGTCTATTGTCGGCCAACCGTTTTCGGCGAACAGCCGGCGCGAGGCGGCAATTTCCTCGGCGACCGCGACCCTGTCGACGTACTCTGTTTGTGGATGCGCATTCAACGAGAGAAGGCGATTCTGTCGAATTTGAACGATCCTTTCCGGCGAGGCGATCAGACCTACGATCAGCGGGCGCCGGAGACTCTCGAGTCCGCATGGCAGCGGGACGTATGGCACGACCGGTACATTGGCTGTCTTGTAGCCGCGATTGGCGAGGTAGATGCTGGTAGGCGTCTTCGAAGTGCGGCTCACGCCGAGGAGCACGATATCCGCGTGCTCGAGATTCTCGGGTAATTGCCCATCATCGTTCATCATGGTGAAGTTCAAGGCGTCGATGCGCTTGAAATAGTCCGCGTTCAGCATGTGCTGCGCGCCGGCGCGCGGCGTGGAGCTCTGGCCGAGATAGGACTTGAAGAGCGTCAGTATCGGGCCGAGCACCGAAAGGCACGGCGACCCCGAAGCCTCGCAGCTCGCCTCCAGGCGCTGCGACAGATCGGGATCGACGAGGGTGAACAAGACAATCCCGGGAGCGTTTTCGATTTCGACGATGATTCGATCGAGCTGCGAAGGCGTGCGCACGAGAGGATACACATGCTCGATCGAGGCGACGCCCTGGTACTGCGCCGCCGCGGCGCGCGAAGCCGCAATCAGGGTCTCGCCCGTCGAATCGGAGACGAGATGAAGATGAAAATAGCTGCGCCCCATTCCTGGCCTCCGACGAGCGAGTGACGCTTATAACCAGCGCGATGCTCGGTGGACAGAGGTGCACAACTCGAGCCATCCGTATAACGGAGGAATTGTGGCATCGACTTCGGAGCGAAGCTGTCCACAGCCAGCGCCGAGGACGCTTTGGCCCCGTATGCTTTTCTCGTCCGGGACAACTCTGGGGGTCACGACTTTTTTCCACATCATAGATCTGGCCTAAAAGCTTGAAATGGTTAACAAATCCTTAACCGTTCCCAGTGGCTCGAAGGTGGGGATCGGAGTTTTGGCGGTTAAGGAAGATTGCCTCGGTGCATGTGGATTGGAGCGAATGAGAGAGTCGCAGGGTCAACAGATGGTTCAAACAAACTTTCACGATTTAAAAACATCCTCTTTACTCAGGAGCCTAGATTCTTGGTATAAATTTATACGGAAGCCATCGGTGACCAAATTGTAAGGCTTGGACAATCTTCCGGGCACATCGTCGCGCTGGAACCCGAGCGCCGTCCGACAGCTACAACATGCTCGGGAGCACTCTGTCCGGAGGGCGGTGGCCATCGACGAAAGTTTTGATGTTGAGGATGACCTTCTCGCCCATGTCGCCGCGGCCCTCGTGGGTCGCCGAGCCCATGTGAGGCAACAAGGTGACCTTTCCCGACTTTGCCAGGGCGATCAGTTTGTCGGAAACGGCCGGGGCGTGCTCGAACACATCGAGGCCCGCGCCGGCGATTTCGTCCGCTTCCAGCATTCGGGTCAACGCATTTTCATCGACGATTTCACCACGCGCGGTGTTGATGAGGATAGCCTCGGGACGAAGGTATTTCAGGCGTCTGGCCGACAGCAAATGATAGGTTGCCGGGGTGTGCGGACAGTTGACCGAGACGAAATCCATCCGCGCAAGCATCTGATCCAGCGAATCCCAATAGGTTGCTTCCAAGGCCTCTTCGATCTGCGCGGCCGCGCGGCGACGATTGTGATAGTGGATCGACAGGCCGAAGGCGCGCGCGCGCCGCGCCAGCGCCTGACCTATGCGCCCCATCCCGACGATGCCCAGCCTCTTGCCGGTAATGCGACGCCCCAACATCCAGGTCGGCGACCAGCCAGCCCAATGGCCTTCGGGAATTATCCTTGCACCCTCGGCGAGTCGGCGTGCGGTCGATAGAATCAACGCCATCGTCATGTCGGCCGTATCCTCGGTAAGGACGCCAGGCGTGTTCGTGACGGTGATGCCGCGCCGCAAGGCCGAGGTGACGTCGATATGGTCGACGCCGTTGCCGAAGTTCGCGATCAGCTTCATTTGCTCGCCGGCTTGGGCGATCAAATGGGCGTTGATGGGGTCGGTGATCGTGGGAACCAATACGTCGGCCTCCCGCATCGCCTTGGCGATTTCGGCTTCCGACATCGGCTCGTCATCGAGATTCAA
>DASXYQ010000185.1:0-2472 GCA_036502445.1 Roseiarcus sp.
GCGGGCGAGCCCGAGAATCGCGAGCCGGGCAAACACGAGGCGATCGTCTGGGCGCCTCTGGACGCGCCGCCGACGCCGCTCGCCCTCGCGGCGCGTGAGGCGATCGCCGCCCTTGCGCAGGGCCGAGACGCGCGCGCATGACGCGGTGGCGCGAGGGATCGCTGATCGGCATCGGCGAGGCGATGGTGGAGCTGGCGCCGGTCGCGGAGGGTCTCTACGCGCAGGGCTTCGCGGGCGATACGCTCAACACCTGCTGGTACCTGAAGCGCCTCGTCGGCGACCTCAGGCGGGTGCGCTATCTCACGCGCGTCGGCGAAGACGCGCTGTCGGGCCGGCTGGTGGATCTCCTGGTGAAGTCCGGAATCGACGCGACCGCCGTCTCGCGCGATCCCGAGCGCACCCTCGGGCTCTATCTCATCAGCCTCGAGGGCGCCGAGCGACGGTTTTCCTACTGGCGCGACCAATCCGCCGCGCGCCGCCTCGCCGACGATCCTGCTTCTCTCGACGAGGCGTTGCGCGATGCGGCGCTGATCCATGTCTCCGGCATCACCCTGGCGATCGTCGAGGCGAAAGGTCGGCAAAATCTATTGGCGGCCTTGGCGAAAGCGCGCGGGCGCGGAGCGCGCGTGAGCTTCGATCCGAACGTCCGCCGTCGACTTTGGCTCGACGAGGCGACCTTGCGCGCCGCGCTGACGGAAACTTTCTCGATCTGCGACATCGCGCTGCCGAGCTTCGACGACGAAGCGGCGGCCTGGGGCGACGCGGATCCGGCGACCAGCGTGGCGCGCATCGCGGCGCTCGGTGTGGGGGAAATCGTCGTGAAAAACGGCGCGGGGCCGGCGTTCATCTTCGCCGATGGCGTGGAATCTCTCGCTCCGGCGCGCGCGGTGAGCGACGCGCGCGACACGACCGGCGCCGGCGACTCCTTCAACGCCGGCTATCTCGCTGCGCGCATCGTCGGCATCTCCGCGACCCGCGCCTGCGAGTTCGCGCACGAACTGGCCGCCGAAGTCGTCCGCCATCCCGGCGCGCTCGCGCCGCCGGCGGCGATCGAGCCATTGCGAGACGAATTGCTGCGCCACGGGGCGCCGTGAACCGGAGTCGCTGCCCCTCGCCTTGACCCCGCGGCGGTCACAGGGCAGTTTCCGCCCGCATTAGTCCTCGGGCGCCTACGACCGTGGGCGTTTGCGCCGAGGTCGCCGCGAATAGGCACGGGAACACGCGTGAATCAGGCCTTGCCCAAATCCGAGTTCGTGCTCTCGACCAATCCCCGAGAGCCGCCGCCGCGCCTGCGCAAGGCCGTCTATGCGATCGGTAATTTCGACGGCGTGCATCTGGGTCACCGCGCGGTCATCGCGCGAACGAAGGCGCTCGCGGCGAGACGCGAGGCGCCGAGCGCGGTGCTCACCTTCGAGCCCCATCCCGTCGATCATTTCGTCGGCCGCCGGGTCGTCTTCCGCTTGACGCCCTTCGCGGCCAAAGCGGCCGCGATCGAGGCGCTGGGCGTCGATGGCCTTGTCTGCCTGAGCTTTGACGCCGCGCTCGCGGGAATGCCGGCGGAGGCTTTCGTCGAAGAGATATTGGTCGGCGCCCTCGACATCGGCGCCGCCGTCGTCGGCTGGGACTTTCATTTCGGCAAGAACCGGTCGGGTTCGCCGGCCTTTCTCCAGAGCGCCGGCGAGCGTTTCGGCTTCGAAGTGGACGTCGTCGCGCGAGTCGAAACGCCGGAAATGACGGCCGTCTCGTCGTCCGCGGCCCGGCGCGCGCTCGAACAGGGGGAAGTCGAGGCCGCCGCGCGTTGCCTCGGACGCCGCTACGACGTCTGCGGAACAGTGATCGCCGGCCAGAAGCTAGGGCGCACGCTCGGCGTGCCGACCGCCAATATCGCGTTGGAGCCGACCAATCGCCTGAAGCACGGGGTTTACGCGGTGCGGGCGAGCGTCGACGGGCGAACATACGACGGCGTCGCCAGTTTTGGCGTGCGGCCGACGGTCGATGACGGCGCGCCGCTGCTGGAGACCTATCTGTTTGATTTTTCCGGCGACATTTATGGCCGCGAGATGTGCGTCGAATTCGTCGCGCGCATCCGCGACGAACTCAAGTTCGATTCGCTGGAGGCGCTGAAGGCCGAAATGGGGCGCGACATCGAGCGGGCGCGGGCGATTCTGGCGGAGGAGCGGGAGCAGGGGCGGCGCTAGGCTACGAGCCGCGACATTCGGTTCTTAGAACTCTCAAATCAAAGTCGCCCTGACGCCGTCGAGGGATTTGGCGATTCGCGCCAAATCCTCTAATCCCCTTCGCTCTGTTGCGGCCGCTCCGGCGCCGCACGCCCCCTTTACCAAATCCGGCTCGACTTCCATGACCGACGCGCCTGAAGGCCCCGATTATTCGCGGACCTTGTTTCTGCCCAAGACCGATTTCCCCATGCGCGCCGGACTGCCGCAGAGGGAGCCGGAGATTTTGGAGCGTTGG
>DASXYQ010000186.1:0-7145 GCA_036502445.1 Roseiarcus sp.
TTCTTCGGCCCGGGCCTGAACGCGATGTCGGTCGCCGACCGCGCGACCATCGCCAATATGTCGCCCGAATACGGCGCGACCTGCGGCCTGTTCCCGATCGACGGGCAGGCGCTCGGCTATCTCGCCACCACCTCGCGCAAGGCCGCGCGGATCGCGCTCGTCGAGTCTTATGCGAAGACCCAGGGCCTATATCGCACCCGCCTGACGCCCGACCCGGTATTCACCGACATGCTCGAGCTCGAGCTCGGCGAGGTCGCCGCCTCGCTCGCCGGCCCGAAGCGACCGCAGGATCGGGTTCCTCTCGCGGACGCAAAGGCGGGTTTCGTCGAGGCGATGACGAGCGAATTCAAGCAGGGCGATACGATTGCGCAGCGCTACAAGGTCGAGGAGTCGAATTTCGACCTCGGTCACGGCGACGTCGTCATCGCCGCGATCACCTCCTGCACCAACACCTCCAATCCGAGCGTGATGATGGCCGCCGGTCTCCTCGCGCGCAACGCCGTCGCGAAGGGCCTCGCCGTGAAGCCTTGGGTGAAGACCTCGCTGGCGCCCGGCAGCCAGGTCGTCGAGGAATATCTCGAGGCCGCCGAATTGCAGAAGCCGCTCGACAAGCTCGGCTTCAACATCGTCGGTTACGGCTGCACCACCTGCATCGGCAATTCGGGACCGCTGGCGCCGGCGATTTCGGCGACGATCGCCAACCACAACCTCGTCGCGGCCGCCGTTCTCTCGGGCAATCGCAATTTCGAGGGGCGCGTCAATCCCGACGTGCGGGCGAACTACCTCGCCTCGCCGCCGCTCGTCGTCGCCTACGCGCTCGCCGGCTCGATGCAGGTCGACCTCGCCAAGGAGCCGATCGGCCACGACAAGCGCGCCCAGCCTGTCTATCTCGCGGACATCTGGCCGACCAGCGGGGAAGTCCAGGATCTCATCGACAACACCATCACCGCGAAGATGTTCAAGACCAAATATTCCAGCGTCTTCGACGGCGACGCCAACTGGAAGAAGGTCAAGGCGCCCTCCGGCCCCGCCTACGCCTGGGACGTGGGTTCGACCTATGTCCAGCACCCGCCCTATTTCGAGGGCATGACAATGACGCCCGAGCCGATCGAGGACGTCGTCGATGCGCGAATCCTGGGGCTGTTCCTCGATTCGATCACGACGGACCATATCTCGCCGGCGGGTTCGATCCGCCAGAACAGCCCGGCCGGCCAATATCTGCTCGAGCATCAGGTTCGGCCGGCCGACTTCAATCAATACGGCACGCGTCGCGGCAATCACGAGGTCATGATGCGCGGGACCTTCGCCAACATCCGCATCAAGAACCAGATGGTGAAGGACGAGAACGGCGCCGTGGTCGAGGGCGGCTACACCCTCCACTATCCCTCCGGGGAACGGATGTGGATCTACGACGCCGCGATGCGATATCAGAGCGAGAAGGTTCCGCTCGTCGTATTCGCGGGCCGCGAATACGGCACGGGCTCCTCGCGCGACTGGGCGGCCAAGGGCACGAAACTGCTCGGCGTGCGCGCAGTCGTCGCGCAGAGCTTCGAGCGCATCCATCGCTCCAATCTCGTCGGCATGGGCGTATTGCCCTGCGTGTTCGAAGAGGGAACCTCCTGGATCACGCTGGGGCTGAAGGGCGACGAGACGGTTTCGATCCATGGACTCGGGCCGGATCTGAAGCCGCGGCAGCCGCTCGAGGCGGAAATCAAGTCGGCCGACGGCCAGACGACTCGCGTGCCGCTGATCTGCCGCATCGACACGCTCGACGAGCTCGAATATTTCCGCAACGGCGGCATTCTCGCCTACGTGCTGCGGCAATTGGCGGCGTGAATCTCGCGGCTCGCGAGAACTTCTCCCGGCAAGCGGAATGGTGCGCAGGTCTGGGCTCGCCGTTCACTGCGCTCGTCTGCAGAGTCCTGCACGAGCGGCTGACGGAAGGCTCGGCTTTCGCAGCGAGACTGCTGAACTGGCCCCGCGAGCCGGAGGCCGACGCGATCGCGTTGCGCGCTTGCGGCGCGCTCGCCTTTTTCGCCCGCGCCGGACATCCCGCGCTGGCGCCGCTCTATCCGCCCCATCCGCTGCCGAGCGAAGAGGAATTCTGGCGCGGCGCCGAAGTCGCGATTCGCGATCTCGACGAGCGGTTGGCGCGCTTTCTCGACAGCGCGCCGCAAACCAACGAGGTCGCCAGATCGGCCGCGCTGCTGCCGGGATATCAGAGGATCGCAGCGCGCACCGGCCTGCCGCTGTCGATTCGCGAAGTCGGCGCGAGCGCGGGACTGAACCTCGGGTTCGACCGCTACGCCTATGATTACGGCGCGTTCGCGTGGGGGCCGCCCGACGCCGCAGTGAAGATCTCCTGCGAGTGGCGCGGCAAGGTCGAACCCTGGTCCGGCGCGATCGAGATCGCCGACCGGCGCGGCTGCGACATCCATCCGATCGACCCGAGCGATCCGGTCGCCCGCGCGCGGATGCTGGCCTACATCTGGCCCGACCAGGCCGACCGTCTCGCCCGGGCCGAGGCCGCCTTGGACCACGCCGCGCAATCGGCTCTGCGCGTGGAGGCGATCGACGCCGCCCAGTTTACGGAACGCGAGCTTCGCGCCGGCGCTTCCGGAACGGCGCTGGTGCTCGCGCACACGGTCTTCTGGCAATATCTGTCGGGGCCGACCAAGACCGCCATCCGGGCCGCGATCACCGAGGCGGCGAGTCGCGCGACCAAGGCGAGCCCGTTCGCGTGGCTGCGGCTGGAAGCCGAGGAGCATCGCGGCGCGGTGCTGCGCCTATCGCTCTGGCCCGGCGGACCGGTCGACGAAGTTCTCGCTGTCGCGAGCTTTCACGGCCGGTGGATCGAGTGGCAGGCAGGGGCCTAGGAAAAAAAGCCGCGAGCGCCGATGAGTTTCAGCCTCCACGCCGGTCTTACGGAGAAGGTGGGCATTCGAGCCACCCGGACGCCAGGAGGGCAAGATGCTTTTATTGACAGGCAGGAACATGGTCGTGATCGGCGGGAGCCGTGGCGTAGGCCGGCGGATCGTAGAAACCGCCGCGCGCAATGGCGCGCGCGTGCTCGCGGCAGCGCGACAGGAGGGCCCGCTCCGCCAATTGGCGCAAGAGGTCTCCGGCGTCGAAGTTCTGATGCTCGACGCAACCGATGAGGACGCGCCTTCCCGAGTATTCGACGTTCTCCAACCCGATATCCTGGTTTTGTGCGCGGGCGCATTTCCGCCGGCCGCGCCGATTCACGAGCAGACATGGCGGGAGTTCGCCGTCAACTGGGAGACCGACGTCAAGATCGCGTTTCACTTCTGCAAGGCGGCGCTGTCGCGGCCTCTGCCCGCAGGCGCCTCGGTCGTCCTGATCTCCAGCGGCGCCGCTGTCGCAGGGTCGCCGATCTCGGGAGGGTATGCCGGCGCCAAGCGCACGCAGATGTTCATCGCGAGCTACAGTCAGAAGGAATCGGATCGGCTTGGACGCGGTTTGCAATTCATGGCGCTCGCGCCGCGCATAATGCCGGACACCGACATAGGAAAGCATGCGATCGCCGGCTATTCCCGCTATCTCGGCATATCCGCGGCCGACTTCATTCAAGGCATGGCTTCACCGCCGACCTCATCCGATGTCGCGACCGCGGTCATCGAGCTGGCAACGAATCCGGATCGCTCCAAGGGAAAAGCGTTCATGGTCTCCGGGAAGGGCCTCGAAGCCGTGCCCTGACGATGAAGTCGTTGGAGAAGGGCGCGGGAGGTGTAACATGGCCGCGATGACAGCGGCGGAGCCATCAAATCGCGAGCTGGCCTCGGCCCGTGCAAACGAGTTGTTTGCACGGCTCGCCGAACCGTTCCGCCGTGAACTCAAATTGCACTGTTACCGCATGCTCGGATCCGTGCATGAAGCCGAGGACGCCGTGCAGGACGCCTACTTGCGCGCCTGGCGCAGCTTCGACAGCTTCGATGGACGCGGATCGTTTCGCGCATGGCTTTACCGGATCGCCACCAACGCTAGTCTCGATGCGCTGGCCGGCCGCAAGAACGTGCAGCGTTTTCTGCCGGACCAGCTGGCGCCTGCCGCCGCTGCCCTGCAAATGCCGGAGGGCGCCCCGCCGACCGAATTGTCGTGGCTCGAGCCTTACCCGGATTCGAACCTGGAAGGGATCGTTGACGATGCGCCGAATCCGGAGGCGCGTTACACCTCGCGCGAGGCAGTGCAGCTCGCTTTCGTCGCCGTCATCCAACAAGTGCCGCCGCGCCAGCGCGCCGCGCTCCTGCTCTGTGATGTCATGGGGTGGTCGGCCGGCGAGACGGCCCAACTGTTGGGCGGATCGATCGCCTCGATCAACAGCGCCCTGCAGCGGGCGCGCGAGACGCTCGTCAAACGCTATCCCGAAGGCCGACCGTCCGCGGCGACCCGGCCGAGTCCGGCGCAGCAAAAGCTCCTCGACCGCTATTTACGGGCCTGGGAAGGCCATGATCTGGACGGTTTCGCGGCCCTTCTCAAAGAGGACGCGACCTTCACCATGCCGCCATGGCTGCAATGGTATGCGGGGCGCGAGGCCGTCCGGTCCTTCGTTGCGCTGGCTTGGATGGCCTGTGGCGGCGTTCGCCTGGTCCCGACGGCCGCCAACGGGCAGCCCGCGTTCGCGGTCTATGCCCGAACTGGCGCAGAACCGCCGTGGGCCGCGCAATCCATCCATGCGCTCACGCTCGAGCAAGAGACGATTTCCACGCTGACCGTGTTTCTGGAGCCGGGCGTGTTTCACGCCTTTGGGCTCCCGCTGACCCTCCCGGACGCGGCGGACGATGTTCCTCTCCATGCCATTGCTAAGGAACTGAAAAAATAAGCTGGGCGCGCTCCCTCCCCCCTTGCGGGGCCGAGCGAAACGCAAGAGCGTTTCGCGGGGGGCGCCATTGCGAAACAATGACGGAGCCCCATAGGGCGTTCGAAGAACGCCCGTCTTTCGACGGGCTCCGGGGGCCACCTTCCCCCTCAAGGGGGAAAACGGTTGCCAACATCCCGCGGGGACGACTTAGCGAGAGTAACCCTCCCAGCCGAAAGAAGGCGTCCCAACAAGCGTCTCGAACCCGCTCACCCGACTGGCGGATAGCCGAAAGCCGTTCTATATGAGATCTCGCCGCGCGAAACAGATCGCTGTCTCGACAAACGATGAAGCTGTGATGACGCTTTTCCCCGCCTCCCCGCCCAGCCTGACCCCAAGCGCCTCCAGCGCCTCGCCCACGGCGGGCGTCGGCGTCGTCGATTTCAAACTCGACAACGGACTGACCGTCGTCGTCATCCCGGACCGCCGCGCACCGGTCGTCACCCATATGGTCTGGTACCGCAACGGTTCGGCCGACGATCCGCCGGGCAAGTCGGGGATCGCGCATTTTCTCGAACATCTGATGTTCAAGGGCACCAAGACGCATCCCAAGGGCGCCTTCTCGGAAGCCGTCGCGGAGATCGGCGGCCAGGAGAACGCGTTCACCGGCAACGATTACACCGCCTATTTCCAGCGCGTCGCCAAGGAGCATCTGGGCTCGATGATGGAGTTCGAGGCCGACCGCATGACCGGCCTCGTCTTGACCGACGAGATCGTCGCGCCCGAGCGCGAAGTCGTGATGGAGGAGCGGCGCATGCATTGCGACGCCGATCCGAACTCGCAGCTGAACGAAGCGGTGCAGGCGGCGCTGTTCACCCACCATCCCTATGGAACGCCGATCATCGGCTGGGGCCATGAGATCGAGGGCCTCGGCCGCGAGGACGCGCTGGCTTATTACAACAGATTCTATACGCCGGAGAACGCGATCCTCGTCCTCGCCGGCGACATCGAGCCCGAGGAGGCGCGGCGTCTGGCCGAACTGCATTACGGCAAGATCCGCCCGCACGGGCAGGCGCCGGAGCGGCGGCGGCCGCGCGAGCCCGAATCGGTTGCGCGCCGGCTCGTCACGGTCAACGACGAAAAGGTCGAGCAACCGAGCTGGCAGCGCTGCTATCTGACGCCGTCGGCGCGCACGGCCGCGCCGGGCGAATCCCCGGCGCTCGAGGTGCTGGCCCATCTCCTGGGCGGCGGCCAGACGAGCCTGCTCTATCGCACGCTCGTTCTCGAGGAGAAAAAAGCCGTCGGCGCGGGCGCCTATTACATGGGTTCGGCGCTCGACGACACCCGCTTCTATCTCTATGCGATGCCGACGCCCGAAGTCTCGCTGCCTCAGCTGGATGCGGCGGTCGACCGGGTGCTGGCGAAATTCATGGCCGACGGAATCGACGCCGAGGCGTTGGAGCGCGCCAAGACCCGACTCGTCGCCGACGCGATCTATGCACAGGACAGCCAGGCGACGCTGGCTCGCTGGTACGGCGCTTCGCTCGCGACCGGCCGGACCATCATGGACGTGCAGGAGTGGCCGGCCCGCATCGAGGCGGTGACCGCGGAGGCGGTTCTCACGGCGGCGCGAAAATGGCTGGTTCCGCGTCGCGCGGTGACGGGCTATCTGCTGCCTGCGGAGGGCGTAGCGGCCTGAGAGCCGTCGCAGAACTCTCGAGGGAAACCTGTGCTTCGAAGCGGGAGCACGCGAGGAAACGTTCATGAACATGCCCTTTGTCTCCCCGGCCGCGCAGAGCACGGTCAACGTGCGCGAACTCGTCACCCCGCGCGGCGTCGCCGCCTGGCTGGTCGAGGATTACGCGGTGCCGCTGGTCTCGCTCGAATTCGCGTTTTCCGGCGGCGCTGCGCAGGACCCTTCCGGCAAGGCGGGGGCGGCGACGATGCTGGCGGGCTTGCTCGACGAGGGCGCGGGCGACCTCGACCACCAGGCGTTTCAGCGCGCGCTGGACGAGAAGGCGATCGAGATTTCCTTCCATGCCGAACGCGACCATATCGGCGGCCGGATGCGCACGCTGGTGCGCCACGTCGATCGCGCGGCCGCGTTGCTGCGCCTCGCCGTCAACGCGCCGCGCCTCGACGAGGAACCGTTCGAGCGCGTGCGCGAGCAGATGTACGCGCGGCTGCGCCAGGAAGCCAACGACCCCGGCGCCATGTCGGGCCGGGCCTGGCGCGCCCGGGTTTTCCCGGGCCATCCTTATGGCCTTTCCGCCGAGGGCTCGGTGGAGAGCCTGGCGGCGATCGCGCGCGACGACCTGAAGGCGATGGC
>DASXYQ010000187.1:0-8550 GCA_036502445.1 Roseiarcus sp.
CTTCGTCGGTCTTCCAACGCTCTTCCTGGAAGTTCGACCAGGAAACGCCGACGACGATGTCCTTGGCGGCGGCCGCTAGGGTCATGACGCCCGAAGAGGCCAGCAAGGCCGCCCCGAAGACGAGGGTTTTCACGGATTTCATAGTTTCCTCCCTGAGCGGCACTCGGCCCGAATCATCGCGCGCCGAAAACTCCGCGCGGATCGCTGTCGGACTGCCAGCCCGTCGCTCGCGCGGCGTCAGGTTTAGCGGTTGGACCCCACAAGTCAACATGATTTCGTTGATCCCAGCGCTTGCCGAGACCGCGGGGCCGTGCCAAAAAGCCGAGCAGAATCCGAGGGATCGAAAAGCAGCGTGCGCAGCGACTCGGTGCGACTGGGAGATGGGGCGGGAACGGACGTGAGGCCAAGGGGTTGGAGATTTCGCGCCGCAGCGGCGCTGACATTCGGGCTCGCGACGAGCGCCTCGGTCGAGGGCGCGAGCTGGGACGAAAGGGTGTTCGACTACCATCTCGACTTCGACGCCATCGCCTCTGAGGGCGCCTCCGTGCTTCCGGCGCTGATCGCGCGCGGCAAAACGCTCTTCAAGGCCAAGTTCACCACCGAGGACGGCGCGGGACGGCCGAGGGCGACGCAAGCGATCGTGCCGACCAGGCGAAGAAGCGGCGTCAATCCCGCGTTCACGCGGACCAGCGGGCCCGACTCGAATTCCTGCGCCGGCTGCCACAACGACCCCGTCGTCGGCGGGTCCGGCGACTTCGTGACAGACGTGTTCGTTTCCGAGGGATTCGAAAGCGCGCAATTCGACTCCGTCGATCCCTCGTTTTCGAGCGAGCGCCACACGACGCCGTTGATGGGCGACGGCCTCATCGAATTGCTCGCGCGGGAGATGACGGCGGACCTGCAAGCCGAGCGCGCGGTCGCGGTCGCACAGAGCCGAGCGAGCGGCCAGGATGTACGCGCCGACCTGGTGACCAAGGGCGTGCGGTTCGGCGCGATCACCGCGCATTGCGACGGCATCGTCGATCTGGAGGGGATCGAAGGCGTCGACGCCGATCTGATCGTGCGGCCCTTCAGTCGCAAGGGCGTCTTCACCTCGCTGCGCCAGTTCACCATCAACGCGTTGAACGTCCATCATGGCATGGAGGCGATCGAACGTTTCGGGGTCCGCTGGACCGGCAGCCATGATTTCGCCGAGAGCGGCGTGCCCGACGCCGTGACCGAAGGCGACATCTCGGCGCTGGTCGCGTTCCAGGCGACGCTGCCGCCGCCGACCGTCAAGAGCGACCTGCCCGAGGATTGGCGCATTGCTGCAGCGCGCGGCGCCGAGCATTTCCAGACGCTGGGTTGCGGCTCGTGTCACATTCCGACGCTGCCGCTGAAATCGATGACCTTCACCGATCCGGCGCCTTACGACATGGCGGGGACGTTGCGCGCCGGCGAAGTGAAGAAGGGCATTGCGATCGACCTCTCTCAGCAGCCGTTCGCGCAGCGCCTGAGAAAGAACGACAAGGGCGAATGGCTGATCCCGCTGTTCAGCGACCTGAAGCGGCACTTGATCGTCGACGGCGAAGCGGATCAGCTCGGCAACGAATTGCAGGCGCAGCGTTTCGTCGAACGCGACGTGTTCCTGACGCCGCGCCTCTGGGGAGTCGGATCGACGGCGCCCTACGGCCATCGCGGCGATTTTCGCATGCTGGAGGAGATCATCGCCGCGCACGGCGGCGAGGCGCGTTTCGCGCGCGACGCCTATCTCGCGCTGGAGAAGCCGGAGAGAGACACGGTGATCGCGTACCTCCGCTCGCTCGTCATCGAGGCGCCGCGATGAGGAACGAAGCGACCGCGCCGGCGCTCCCCTCCCCGTTCTTCACGGGGAGGGGTCGGGGGTGGGGCTCTTTGGTCACGCCAGCCGGACCAGGCGGGATAATCCGCGCCGGCCCCACCCCCGGCCCCTCCCCGCAAGGGCGGGGAGGGGAGAACGGCGCCTTCGCAACCCTCGGCCTCCTTGCATTCCTCTTCGTCTCCTTTATCGCCCCCGCCGCCGCCGACGGCCCGCAGAAGCCGCTCGGCGATGTCCCGGTGATGCACGACGAAGCGGCGGCGGCGGGCCTGAAAAATGTCTACGACGGCCCGTGGGAGTTCTTCGTCGGCGGCGGCGGCGCGGCGTTCGACTGCGACGGCTCGGGCTTTTCCAGCGTCTTCCTCGCGGGCGGCAAGCACCGCGCGAAGTTGTTCGTCAACAAGTCGACGACGGGCGGACCCTTGAAATTCAAGGAAAAGCCGGTCGATATCGGATCCGATCCCAGCCTGCTGGACAATGTCATCGGCGCCTATCCCCTCGACATTTCCGGCGACGGACACATGGACCTGTTCGTGCTGCGGGTCGGGCAGAACCTGATCCTGAAGGGCGGTCCCGATTGTTCGTTCACGCTCGTCAACAAGTTTTGGGGCTTCGACGGCGACCCGGGCTGGACGACGTCTTTCGCCGCCGAATGGGAGAAGGGCCAGAAATTTCCGACCCTCGCGATCGGCCACTATGTCGATCGCAATGCGCCCGGCTCGCCCTGGGGCACCTGCGAGGAGAACTCGCTCTATCGTCCGCAGCCCGGCGACACGCCGGACTATTCCGTCCGGACGCCGCTCGCGCCCGGCTTTTGCGCGCTCTCGATGCTGTTCACGGACTGGAACCGCTCGGGCACGCCGTCGCTGCGGGTTTCGAACGATCGTCAATACTATCGCGGCGGCGAAGAGCAGATGTGGCGGATCGAACCCGACAAGACGCCGAGACTCTATTCGCGCGCCGATGGCTGGCGACACGTCTCCATCTTCGGCATGGGCATCGCCGAAGGCGACATCGACGGCTCCGGCTATCCCGAATACGCGCTGACTTCGATGGGCGACACCAAGCTGCAGAAGCTCGATCCCGACGAAGCCGGACGCGGCGAGTTTCCCGTCTACCGCGACATCGCGGGCGAAGTCGGCGCGACCGCGCATATCCCCTATGCCGGCGGCGACAAACGGCCCTCGACCGGCTGGCATTCCGAATTCGCCGACTTCAACAACGGCGGCCTGCTCGATCTCTTCATCTCCAAGGGCAATGTCGCGCAAATGCCCGACTTCGCCGCCTTCGATCCCAATAATCTGCTGCTCGGACAGTGGAACGGCAAATTCGCGGAAGCGGGCGCGCAAGCGGGGATAGCTCTCGACCGGCAGGGGCGCGGCGCGCTGATCGCCGATTTCAATCTCGACGGCGCGCTCGATCTTCTCGTCGTCAATCGCGCCGCGCCGGCGAGCCTGTTCCGCAACCTTGGCGCCGACGACGGCGCGGGCGGGACGAAGCCCATGGGCAACTGGATCGAAATCCGTCTGGTCGAGCCGAATCCCAACCACAACGCGGTCGGCGCCGTCATTTCGGTCAAGACCGGCGTGCGGTCGCAGACCCGCACCGTGCAGATCGGCGGCGGCGACGCGTCGGGCCACGCGGGATGGGTGCACGTCGGGCTCGGGACCGCCGAGCGCGCGGAAATTCGCGTGCAATGGCCCGACGGCGAACGCAGCTACCCCTACCGCGCCTTCGCCAACCAGTTCGTGGTGATCGACCGAACCAAGCCGCAAGCGGAATATTGGTACGCGGGGAGGTAGGGGCGGGACAGTAGGGTTCGGCGCCCCGACAACCGCCTCTTGCTTCGACGACCCCGCCTCATTTGCGTCGCGGCACTGAAATAGTTTGATCACATCGCCTGTGATGTGATAGGCTCGGCGCCGTGAGAACGGTTTTGGACACCAATGTCGTTGTCGCTGCGTTACGAAGTCCCACAGGCGCATCGGCGGAACTGCTCCGTCGGGCGCGAGCCGGCGAGTTGACGGCGCTCGCCAGCGTGAGCCTCGCGATGGAATATCAAGCGGTGTGTTCGCGGGAAGAGCATGTGCGTGCGTCGAGACTCTCGCGTAAAGGGGTCCAGACCTTTCTCGATGCGGTCATCTCATTCGTCGAGCCAGTCGATATTTGGTTTCTATGGCGACCTCAGTTGCGCGATCCCAGCGACGAATTGGTGCTCGAGGCCGCTGTCAATGGTCGCGCGGACGCGATCGTTACGTTCAACCAACGAGACTTCGAGCCCGCCGCGAGACTTTTTGGAGTGGAGCCATGGACGCCAAGACAAGCGCTGACAAAGTTGTGAGGGTGAAAACCCGGATCTCGGCCTACGCCCTGCGTTTGCCTGCCTCGATAAAGGCCGAGGCGGAAAAAATCGCGAAGGAAGACGGCACGAGCCTCAACCAGTTCGTCGCTTCTGCCGTCGCGGAGAAGGTTGCTGCTATTCGCACGCTGAATTATTTCGCACCCTTCAAGGCGCGTGCGAATTTGGACGAATTCGACCGCATCATGCGACGAGAATTCGGCGCGCCGCCCCAACCAGGCGACGAGATTCCAGAAGACTGAAAAAATTAATTGTGCGGCGGCTTCGAGATTCGGTAAGATTTCTCGCTATGATCAAGGGATCAAGCGGGGGGCCTGAAGCACTGACGGGAAAGACCGATGACGACCTATCCAGCGATCCGCAGTTCCGAGCGCTGCCCTACCCAACCGGGCGGGCTGCTGCGCGATGTGGTCATCCCGGCGACCGGCAGGGCCAAGACGAACATCGCTCTCCTGTTGGGGATTTCCCGTCAGCATCTCTACGACATATTGGAAGAGCGCAAGCCGGTCTCCGCCGAGGTCGCCGTTCGACTGGGCAAGCTGTTTGGCAACGACGGCGGCCTCTACTACCGAATGCAAGCGGCTCACGATTTGTGGAGGGCGAGCCGGAGTGTCGACGTTTCGGCCATTCCAACTCTAACAGCCGCATGGATGACTGAGAGAAGAACTGCGAGGCGGCCAAGTTCAGGATCTCGTCAAGAACTATCCCGACACGGGATTGGCGCTCGGGCTGGACGTGGCAAAGCCGGAGCCGATCGAAGCGGCGGCCGAGGGCGGCCGCGCCATGACCCTTCGCCGCCATTACTTCGTGCGCGACAACGCTAGCCACACTCCGCCGCCGATCAACATGCCGCCGCTCGCCCGCGTCATCAGCCGCACGCGCCGGCGCGACAGCGCCGCGCCCGCCCGCGAAGCCAGAAGCGCGTAGGCGCTGTCGGAGATCGCCGCCACGGCCATCGCGGTTGCGCCCATGATCAGGACTTGAAGCGTGAAATCGCGATTTGGGTCCATGAACTGCGGGAAGAACGCGCCGAAGAACAGCAGCGTCTTGGGATTGCTGAGCGCTACCGCCAGACCCTGCACGAAGAACCCGGCGCGGGGCGTCCGCGGCGCCGCGCCGGCCGCCATTTCGCCCGAGGCCATCAGCAGTTTGCAGCCCAGCCAAATCAAATAGGCCGCGCCGACCAGACGCAGCCAGATGAACCACGCGCCCATTGCCGCGATCAGAGACGCCAGGCCCAACAACACTATGCCCACGGTGAGCACGAGGCCGAGCTGGGTTCCAGCCACATTCAGCATGCCGGCGCGGCGCCCGTGGCGTAAACTATTGGCGACGATCAGCGTCACGGTAGGACCGGGAACGATCACTACGACGATACAGGCCAGCAGAAAGGTAAAATAGACGGACAGAGACATGATGCACTCCGCTCGCGGGCGTACTACGCTGGAACACTAACACCGCTGCACCTGCCTAGATACGGCTCTCGTCAGCGAGCAGCCGCCGAGTCGGAGGAGCCTATGACAAACTTGGAAAAGGCAAGCCGCAGGCTCGCAGGCAAATGCATGTGCGGCGCCGTGCAGTACGCGGTGGCGGACGAATTTTTATACGCCATGAACTGCCATTGCTCGAACTGCCGGCGCAGCACCGGTTCCGCGTTCAAGCCGTTCGCCGGCATCCAGCGCGAGAAGCTCGCCATCACGAATGGCGAGGGCGATCTAATGCGGTTCGGCGGTGAAAAAGCCCACGACGTACACTGCAAGCTGTGCGGTTCGCTGCTCTATTCGGTCGTCCGCGACGGCGCGTTCGTGCATGTCGCGATGGGAACCCTCGTCGACGATCCCTCCATCCGCCCGAGCCAGCACATCTTCGTCGGCTCCAAGGCGAGCTGGTTCACGATCACCGACGACCGGCCGCAATTCGAAGAATTCCCAGTGGCCGACGGATAGGCGGCGACGCTGTAGCCGCGCTCGCTGAGCGCGGCTGTCGTAGGGCGCCTCATTTTCCGGGCAGCAACCAAGCGGAACGCACGCGGTCAGCGACTGTCAGCGACCGCGTCTACAGCGCGCGCAAAAATGCGAAGTCGCAACCCTCGTCGGCTTGCAGGATCTGCTCGTCATAGAGACGTTGATAGCCTCGCGCGGGAGCGCGATCCGGTCGAACGAGCGCGCTGCGCCGGCGCGACAATTCCGCCTCGTCGACCATCAGCTCGACCCGGCGTCCGGCGACGCTCAAACGGATCCGGTCGCCGCTGCGGACGAGCGCGAGCGGGCCGCCGGAAGCGGCGTCGGGCGCGACATGAAGCACGATCGTGCCATAGGCCGTACCGCTCATACGGGCGTCCGACATGCGCACCATGTCTTTGACGCCGGCCTTGGCGAGTTTTGCCGGAATCGGCAGATAGCCGGCTTCGGGCATCGCCGTCTCGCTTGCCGGTCCCGCATTCTGCAGGACGAGAAAATCATCGGGCGCGACGTCGAGGCCGGGATCGTCGATGCGGGTGCTGAGATCCTCCAGGGACGAGAAGACGACGGCGCGGCCTTCGCGTTCGAACAGCGCCGGATCGGCCGCCGCGCGCTTCAGGATGGCGCCCCTGGGCGCCAGATTGCCGAACAGCGCGACGAGGCCCCCGTTAGTCCGGATGGGATCGCCGAACGCGCGAATGATCTGGCGGTCGACCCATTCCGGCGCCGCCTCGATGCGCGAGCCGATCGTCTCTCCCGTCACGGTGATGGCGTCGAGATGGAGCAGGTGTTTCAACTCGCGCAGCACCGCCGGAATGCCGCCCGCCGCGCAAAAATCCTCCATGTAGCCGACGCCGGTCGGCTTCAGATCGACCAGCACCGGCGTCGTCTCGCTCATCTCGTTCATTTTCTTCAGATCCACCTCGAGGCCGAGCCGGCCGGCGATGGCGGCGAGATGGATGATGGCGTTGGTGGACCCGCCGATCGCGAGCAGCACGCGCGTCGCGTTGTCGATGGCCTTTTGCGTGATGACGCGGCTCGGACGAAGGTTTGAGCCGATCAGCGAAACCGCGACCCGCCCGGTCTCCTCGGCGATGCGCAGCCGATCGGCGTCGACGGCGGGAATCGCCGCGGCGCCCGAGGGCATCATGCCGATCGCCTCGGCCAGCGAGGCCATCGTGCTCGCCGTCCCCATCACCGCGCAGGAGCCCGCCGTCGTCGCCAGGCGCTGCTCGATCTCCTCGATCTCAACGTCGCCGACCGCGCCCGCGCGATGGAGCGCCCAAAAGCGCCGACAGTCCGTGCAGGCGCCGAGCCGCTCGCCGTGATGACGGCTCGTCGACATCGGGCCGCCGACGAGCTGGATCGCCGGAATATCCGCGGAGGCCGCGCCCATCAGCTGCGCCGGCACGGTCTTGTCGCATCCGCCGACGAGCACGACGGCGTCCATCGGTTGGGCGCGCACCATCTCCTCGACGTCCATCGACATCAGATTGCGAAATTTCAGGCTGGTCGGGTGGAGAAATACCTCTCCCAGCGATATGGTCGGGAATACGATCGGCAGCGCGCCGGCCGCGAGAACGCCGCGTTTGACCGCCTCGATCAACTCGGGAAAGTGGCGATGGCAATTGTTGAAGCCGCTCGCCGAACTGGCAATGCCGACGATCGGACGATCGAGCATCTGCCGGCTGTACCCCATCGAACTCGCGAACGACCGCCTGAGATAGAGACTGAAATCGCGGTCGCCGTAGTTGGTGAGGCCCCGGCGGAAGCCGCGATCGTCTTTCTTCTTCTCGGGCATAGTTCGTTTCCTTCCTGCGAACGCGCGGACCGCGGCTTTCTAGCGCCAGTTTGTCGCCCTCGCCAATTTGCCCTAGGAAATAAGTCAGCTGGGCGCGCCCTTCCCCCCTTGCGGGGGAAGGTGGCTCCATAGCCCGTCGAAAGACGGGCGTTCTTCCGAACGCCCTATGGGGCCGGATGAGGGGGGTCGAGCGGAGCGAGACGGCTTCGAGCGATTGTGGGAGAGGTCTGCTAGGTATGAACTATACCCGTGATTTGCTTGAAAATGTGCATCGAGGCACGACCCCTCATCCGGCCCCAAAGCCCGTCAAGGACGGGCGTCTTTCGACGCCCTATGGCGCCACCTTCTCCCGCAAGGGGAGAAGGGGCTCCCAACCCGTGAGATTCGTATCGTGAGCCCGATCGCATCGGACGCGCTTACCCCCGACCAACTCGAAGCGGCGATTCGCGCCGTCGGGGCCGAGCGCTATCACGACAAGCATCCGTTTCATAAGCTTCTGCATGGCGGCAAGCTGAACAAGGGCCAGGTGCAGGCCTGGGCGCTCAATCGCTATTGCTATCAGGAAGCAGTCCCCCGCAAGGACGCCGCTTTC
>DASXYQ010000188.1:0-15644 GCA_036502445.1 Roseiarcus sp.
ATCTCACGCCGGGATTCGAGGCCGTCGACGCGCAAGCAAGGTCGCCCGATCGCTCGTTTGGTCAACGAGACCTCTTCACCTAAGGCGGCGGCCTCTGTCCTTGCGACTTTGCTACCCTATTCGGATAACGAGTCATTCCCGCCGCTCGGGGGACGAAGGTCGAGCCGCACGCGGCGGTGACGGATTGAGCGGGTCGGCTGTGAGAAACGCCCGCATGTGAAATCGCGTCTGTCGGGGGCCGTGAGCGTAGGTTTGTCCCACCGGGCAAGCCCGCCGTGCAAGGCAGCCGCCTTCGAGACATTCGCGGCCGCCGGGACCGCGCAGATGCTCGCGGCAACGCGCGACGTCGTAGCCCTCCGCGGTGAAGGCGCTGACGGGACAGGCGCTCAGGCAGGGGCGCTGCGCGCAGGATTCGCAAGGCCCCTTCCCGCTCCGCGCGACCGGCGGCGCCAGCTCCTCTTGCAGCGCCAAGGCGCCGCGATAGCTGTGCCAGAGCCCGTAGTCTCGATGCATGAGCATCCCGAGCGGCGACCCCCAGAGCGGCTCGGCGCGCGACGCCCAAGAGGGAAACGGCCAGTAGGGCGGGCCGCCGAAGGGATACAGGGCTTCGGCGCCGAACAGGCTCGCGAGGCGGTCGAGGTTTCGGCGGCCCAGCGATCGAGCGGATCAGGTGCTCCGTCTCGGGCTTCGGGGGATTCCTCGAAGGCGTCCCAGTTCCGCGCCCCGACCATGCCGACCAGCACAAGCGTCCGAAACGGAGCGAGCGCGCCGACTCGCTCGGCGTCCTTCAGTTGCAACGCCCCGCGTGGAGCGAACCCTGCCAGCTCGATCACGTATTCGATGGACAAGAGCTTCGAACTGGCCTCACCGCGAGTGTTCGTGTGGGCGTCCTCGTGTGGGTTCGAAGCTCTTCTCCAGGCCGCGGTAGAGCAGGCTTGGCGCAGCCTTCCGTCGGATCGGCGGACGCTGGAAACCAGGGATTGCATGGCGAAAGCCGTGATGCGTTCGGCGGCTCAGGGTGAACGCGATCCGGCTCGACTGAATGCCATCGCCGCGGCTGCCGCCGTCTGCGAGCCAGCCGATGCATATGACATCGAAGTACCCCAAGGCGACGAGACAATGTGGTCGCTGCGTTCGGTCGAACTCCCCGATCCGAGGGCGGTGTGGGGCCATATCGCCGAACTTGCGAAAAGGGTTTCTGCCCCGAAAGCCCGGATTCGAGTGATGGATCAATCCGGCGCGATCCTCATTTCGATCGGCATCGCCGCCGCGCGCCTTCTCCAGTCAGCCTGACGGTTCATTGATTTTGGAGCGCATTAAGTCTGGGTGCATGAGATAAATGTAGCGCGCCCCGTTTGACCGCTTCGCTCAATTCCGGTTCGAGATCGTCCGCCGGCAATCCGAGTTCGCGAGCGACGGCCGCCAAACCGACATCCCTATAAATTCGCTCCAGGAGCCCACCAGTGCGGACGGCTCTGGTCATCGTTGTGGAATCGGAAAGTATAGCGGGGATAAGCGTCATCGGCATATGTCCGGTTAGAACAGGACGCGACGCAACGGAACACCGACACTGCCGTAACGTAATGCACCTCTTTGGTTACTGACACGTTAATGTCAGCCCAACCGTTCCGATTCATTCGCAGATGAGGTGGCCGAAAAACAGTCCCGATGTTCGGTCGCGGAGCGCGTTTATTTCGGCTTAGGGGCGGAGGCGTCTCTATACGCAAGCTGCTTTTGCATGCGTAGGGAGAGCGCACCCCGAACCGCACAGAAAACCGGCCGGCGATCCCTTCGGGGCGGCGCGCCCTCAGGCGCGATATTGCTGTGAAACCGGACGCCGTAGATTCTTTTCTTGAAAACGAAATCCGCGCCAACCTGACGACGGGTCGCTTCGAGACCCGTCGGATGGGGCCGGCGCGGCGGGAGCTGGAATGCCGAGCCAAAAGGCGAAGAGCTTGGAAAGGGCTTTTTCGGTTTGGAAGGCGTGCGGGATGCGCTGCTCCAAGCGTCGCAATTTCGACCCCGATAGTCGGGCGCCCGGAAAATTTTCCTCCCTGCAAACCGTTGAAATTCCACAAAACCGAGAAAAGTAGCGCTGCGACAAGGGTCGCTGCGAGCGGGGGCAAGCGCGCCCCGCGTCACCAGCGGATCAGCGCCGCGCCCCAGGTGAAACCGCCGCCCATAGCTTCGATCATCACGAGGTCGCCCTTCTTGATGCGTCCGTCTGAAACCGCCACTTCGAGCGCCAGGGGTATCGAGGCCGCGGAGGTGTTGCCGTGGCGATCGACGGTCACCACCACTTTCTCGCGGGCGATCCCGAGCTTGTCCGCCGAGGCGTCGATGATTCGACGGTTGGCTTGGTGCGGCACGAACCAGTCGATGTCCTGCGGCCCAACCTGAGCGGATTCGAAACAGGCCCGGATGACGTCGGTCACCATGCCGACCGCATGCTTGAAGACTTCCCTGCCCTCCATGCGAAGATGACCAACGGTCTTGGTCGTCGAGGGCCCGCCGTCGACATAAAGCTTGGCGCGGTGGCGGCCGTCCGAGCGGAGTTGCGTCGAGATGATTCCCGGCGAGGTCAGCTTGCCGTCGCTGGGCGCCGCCTCCAGCACGATCGCCCCCGCCCCGTCGCCGAATAGGACGCAGGTCGTGCGGTCGGTCCAGTCGAGCAGCCGCGAGAACGTCTCCGCGCCGATCACCAGCGCGCGCCGGTGCGAGCCAGAAATCAGGAATTTGTCGGCGGTCGCGACGGCGAACACGAAACCCGAACAGACTGCCTGCAGGTCGAAGGCGACGCCGTGATCCATATGAAGGTTGGCCTGAATCTGCGTCGCGACGGCCGGAAACGTGTAGTCGGGTGTCGCGGTCGCCACGATGATCAGATCGATGCCGGCGGCGGTCAGTCCCGCGTGGGCAAGCGCCATCTCCGCCGCGCGGGTCCCCAAATGCGACGTCGTCTGGCCCTCGGCCGCGATATGGCGCTGTCGGATGCCGGTGCGCTGTTCGATCCACTCGTCCGACGTATCGACCCGTCCCGCCAGTTCGGCATTCGAGAGTATGCGCTTGGGCAGACAGGCGCCGACGCCGCGCACGACAGAACGAAGTTTCAAATCGGTCATGAAAGGGGGCGTTCCCAAAGGGGCAGCGAATTCACGGCGTCGCCGCCGCGGCGGCAGGCGCTCGGACTTCGTTGGATTGCCCGACCATTTCGCGAATTTTTCCGAGCAGTTCCTGGCGGACCATGTCGTAGCCGACCTCGATCGCGCCGGCGAAGCTCTCGGCGTCCGCTCCGCCATGACTCTTGATGACGACGCCGTCAAGGCCGAGAAAAACGCCGCCATTGACGCGTCCTGGGTCCATCTTGTCGCGCAGGGCGCGAAACGCGTCGCGGGCGAGCCAATATCCCAGCCGCGATAGCCAAGACTGGCGCATCGCATCGCGCATGTATTGGCCGAGCTGTTTGGCGGTTCCTTCGGCGGTCTTCAGCGCGATATTGCCGGTGAAGCCCTCGGTTACGATGACATCGACCGTGCCCTTGCCCAGATCATCGCCCTCGACGAAACCGTGATAGCTGAGATTCGGCAGTTTCGTTTCCTTGAGCACGCGGCTTGCGGCCTTCACCTCTTCGATGCCCTTGATTTCCTCGACCCCGACGTTGAGGAGACCGACGGTCGGGCTTTCGATGTCGAACAGGATGCGCGCCATTGCCGCGCCCATGATCGCCAGATCGATCAGATGCTGAGCGTCAGCGCCGATCGTCGCCCCGACGTCGAGCACGATCGATTCTCCTCGCAGCGTCGGCCACATCGCGGCGATCGCGGGCCGTTCGATCAGCGGCAGCATATGCAGGCATACCTTGGCCATCGCCATCAGCGCGCCGGTGTTCCCCGCCGACACCACGTAATCCGCCTCGCCCTTCTTCACGGCCTCGATCGCCCGCCACATCGAGGACGTGCGCCGGCCGAATCGCAGCGCCTGGCTGGGCTTGTCGGTCATCTTGATCGCGACGTCGCAATGAACGATGCGCGACTTCGCGGCGAGCGCCGCGCGTCGGGAAAGCAGGGGCGCAATGATTCTTTCGTCGCCATAGAGCACGAAGGCGAGGTCGGGCCGGCGCTCGAGCGCAATCGCCGCCGCGGGGACGACGATCTCGGGTCCGTGATCGCCGCCCATCACGTCGAGCGCGACGCAAACGTCCTTCTTCATCGATGAATCGATCCCGTCCACGCCATTCCTAGTGCATTTCGTCCCTGAATGCGACGAAACAATAACCGCTACGGCGTGCAAGGCAATCACGCCGCCGGGCGGCAAGGCCAAGGCAAAGACAAAGCCGCAAAGAGGAGCGAGGCGATCGCCGCCAGGCGCGGCGACGCGGGCTCCTGCGCGAGTGGGAACCGACACAATGCGATCGTGTCGGTGCGCCGCCGCCCTTGCATCCCCGGCCCCTTTCGCATATGAACCCCGCCTCTGTCAGAACCGCCTGGCCGTTAGGGCTGCCGTGGCGGTTCTTTTCGCTCATTCCGACGCGAACGAGTTTCGAGACTCGATATTCCAAAAGGGCGACAAGCCCCAGGAGAGCCAAATGCCCAAGATGAAGACGAAATCAGGCGCCAAGAAGCGCTTCAAGATCACGGGAACAGGCAAGGTCGTCTACGCCCACGCGGGCAAGCGCCACGGTATGATCAAGCGCACCACCAAGCAGATCCGTAATCTGCGCGGCACAGCCGTGCTGTTCAAGACCGACGGCGACAACATAAAGAAGTACTTCCTGCCGAACGGCTGAGACCTGCCTTAGATTCCCGGAGAATTGAGATGTCACGCGTCAAACGCGGCGTAACTGCCCACGCCAAGCACAAGAAAATCCTGCGCGCCGCCAAGGGCTATTTCGGCCGCCGCAAGAATACCATTCGCGCGGCGAAGCAGGCCGTCGAAAAGGCGATGCAATATTCCTACCGCGACCGCAAGAACCGCAAGCGCGAATTCCGCGCCCTGTGGATTCAGCGCATCAACGCGGCCGTCCGCGAACACGGCCTGACCTACAGCCGCTTCATCTCGGGCCTGATCACCGCTGGAGTCGAGGTCGACCGCAAGGTGCTCTCGGATCTCGCGATCACCGAGCCGGCGGCATTCGCCGCGATCGTCGAGACTTCCAAGGGCCATTTGCCCAAGGCGGCGTGACGACGTTGTCCCCTCTGCCGTGAGGGCGAGGGCGCCTCAGCCTCGGCGCCCTCCTGCCAAGAGACCCCGATCCGACGCCATCTCCTGTGGAAAGACGGCTCTCCGACGCCCTGTGGCGCGACCTTCTCCAGCGAGAGCGGGTTTGGGCTGCGGGGCGCTTTATCGACGGACACATGACCGACCTAGCCGCCCTCAAATCCGAGACTCTTGCCGCCATCGCCGCGGCCTCCGACGAAAGCACGCTGGAGGCGGCGCGCGTCGCCGCGCTGGGCAAGAAAGGCTCGATCTCCGCCGTGCTGGCGACACTCGGCAAAATGTCGCCCGACGAGCGCAGGAGCGCCGGCGCTGCGATCAACGCGCTCAAGGACGAGGTGACCGAAGCTCTCGCCTCGCGGCGCGCTCTACTGCGGGCGGCCGCGTTGGGGAGCCGGCTGAAGGCCGACGCGCTCGACGTCACGCTGCCGGTCCGCCCGCCGGGCATCGTCGCCGGGCGCATCCATCCGATCAGCCAAGTCTTGGACGAGGTCACCGTGATCTTCGCCGAAATGGGCTTCGCGATCGCCGAGGGGCCCGACATCGAGAGCGACGACTACAACTTCACCAAGCTGAATTTTCCGCCGGGCCATCCCGCACGCGAAATGCACGACACCTTCTTCTTCGCGCCCAGCGGGACGAACGAGCGTAAACTGCTGCGGACCCATACGAGCCCGGTGCAGGTGCGCACAATGCTCTCGCAGAAACCGCCGATCCGCATAATCTGCCCCGGCCGCACCTATCGCACCGACTTCGATCAGACGCACACCCCCATGTTTCATCAGGTCGAGGGGCTGGTGATCGACAAGTCCGCCAATCTCGGCAACCTCAAATGGGTGCTGGAGGAATTCTGCAAGGCGTTCTTCGAGGTGCCCAACGTCGGCATGCGCTTTCGACCGAGCTTCTTCCCCTTCACCTCTCCCTCGATGGAGGTCGACATTCAGTGCCGGCGCTCGGGGGGCGAGATCCGCTTCGGCGAAGGCGAGGATTGGCTGGAGATTCTCGGCTGCGGCATGGTGCACGCCAACGTCTTGCGAAATTGCGGCATCGATCCCGACGAATTCCAGGGCTTCGCGTGGGGCATGGGCCTCGACCGCATCGCGATGTTGAAATATGGCCTGCCCGACCTTCGCGACCTATTCGACGCGGATTTGCGCTGGATCGACCATTATGGGTTCAAGCCGCTAGACATACCGACGCTGGCGGGGGGATTGAGCGGGTGAGGCGATGCCGACCCTGTTGGCGCGGACGGTTGGGAGCCATCGCACATCCATGTCGTCA
Organism: Roseiarcus sp.; assembly: GCA_036502445.1. GTDB lineage: Bacteria > Pseudomonadota > Alphaproteobacteria > Rhizobiales > Beijerinckiaceae > Roseiarcus. The sequence continues at coordinate 6,496 of DASXYQ010000188.1, forward strand.
AAGACGGCAGGGAAGCTAAACTCTGGCTCAACGACCTTAACGTCGCCGTGAATCTCGGCTATTCAGCCCGCGAACTCGGGGAAATCATCCGCAAGTCGCGCGAGCATCGCGTCGCCTTTCAGGAGGCTTGGAATGACCACTTTGCAAATCGAGGTTGAAGAGGCGCGCCCGATCGCGGTCGTTTGCGACGACGCTCATTTGACAGTCACACTCCAGGACGGACGCGTTTTGCGCAGCCCATTGTGGTGGTACCCGAGATTGCAAAACGCCTCGCCCGCGCAGCGTGGCGTCGTGGAACTCATGCCGATGGGGATACATTGGCCCGAAATCGACGAGGACATCAGTATCGCCAGCATCCTGAGGGGCGCGAAGGCGCCGGGAGCGCGAGCGCCCGCAAAGTCGCAAGGGTAGGCAACCGATGCCAATCGACTCGGCTCGAATTTGATCGCTGCGCCTTGCTCTCGGAAGCGCTCAAGGGTTATTCACCGCTACGCCGCCTGAAGTCGGGAGAATTCGCATTGTATTCGCCGTCAGGGCGGACGTGCTGCAAGTGACCATGATCGGCAAACGCAACGACGATGACATTTAGAAGCGCTCGAGCGCGCGTGGAAAGTGACGCGCGCGCCGGGTTTCGCATTCGGCGGATCAATGAAACTCACCCTCTCCTGGCTCAAAGACCACCTCGAAACCGCAGCCTCGCTCGCCGAGATCGTCGATACGCTGACGCGCATCGGCCTCGAGGTCGAGGCGGTCGAGGACCCCGGCGCCAAATACGAGGGCTTCGTCGTCGCGCGGGTGATCGAGGCGGTTCAGCATCCCAACGCGGACCGCTTGCGCGTCTGCATCGTGGACGCGGGCGGCGCCCCGGTGCAGGTCGTCTGCGGCGCCCCCAACGCACGAACGGGCATGAAAAGCGTGTTCTCGCCGGTCGGAACCTATATCCCGGGCAAGAAAATCACGCTCGCCAAGGGAATCATCCGGGGCGTCGAGTCCAACGGCATGCTCTGCTCGCCAGCCGAACTCGAACTTTCCGACGATCACGACGGCATCATCGATCTGCCCGACGACTCGCCCGTCGGGGCGCCCTACGCGAGATGGGCCGGCCTCGACGATCCCGTCATCGACATCAACCTGACGCCCAACCGCCCCGACGCGACGGGCGTCGCCGGGATCGCGCGCGATCTCGCGGCGGCGGGCCTCGGCGCCTTGAAGACGCGAGCCCCGAAGCCGGTCGCCGGCGGCTTCGATTGCCAGGTTGGCGTCTCGCTCGACTTCGAACCCGCCGACGCGCATCTCTGCCCGGCGTTCGCGCTGCGACTCGTGCGCGGCGTCCACAACGGCGCCTCGCCGGACTGGATGCAGCGGCGGCTGCGTGCGATTGGTCTCAGGCCCATCAACGCGCTCGTCGACGTCACCAACTACATCACCTTCGATCGCGGCCGGCCCCTGCACGTCTTCGACGCCGCCAAGGTGAAGGGCGCCCTGAGGGTGCGGCGCGCCCGCGCGGGCGAAAGCGTGCTCGCGCTCGACGGCAAGACCTATGCGCTCGACGCCAGCATGGTGGTGATAGCCGACGACGGCGGGGTCGAGTCGATCGCGGGGATCATGGGCGGCGAGCATTCCGGCTGCGACGAGACCACGCGTGACGTGTGGATCGAGAGCGCGCTCTGGGACCCCCTGAACATCGCGCAAACCGGGCGCAAGCTCGGCATCGCGACCGACGCGCGCTATCGCTTCGAGCGCGGCGTCGATCCCGATTTCTGCGTGCCCGGCGCGGAATTGGCGACGCGCCTGATCATGGATCTCTGCGGCGGCGAGCCTTCGCGGCTGATCGTTGCGGGCGATCCGACAAGGCCGCGAAAGGTCGTCGACTTCCCCTACAGCGAAGTGCGCCGCCTCACCGGGTTCGAGATTCCGCCGGCCGAGGGCGAGGCGATCCTCTCGCGGCTCGGCTTCGAGGTGAAGGACGGCAAGGCGATCGTGCCGAACTGGCGGCCCGACATCGACGGCAAGGCCGACATCGTCGAGCAGATCGTGCGCATCGCCGGTCTCGACAAGGCGCCGACGACGCCTCTGGCCCGCCTCGACTTCGGCGTGCCGAAGCCGGTGCTGACGCCGCTGCAGAAGCGCACGCGCCTCGCCAAACGCGCGCTCGCCGCGCTCGGCCTGCGCGAGGCGGTGACGTGGTCGTTCATCTCGAAACCGGCCGCCGTGCTGTTCGGCGGCGGCGCGCCGGCCTTGGCGCTCGCCAATCCGATCGCGGCCGATCTCTCGGACATGCGGCCGAGCCTCGTCCCCGGCCTCGCCGCGGCCGCAGAGCGCAACGCGCGGCGCGGACTGAAGGACGTCGCGCTGTTCGAGGTCGGCCAAGTCTTCCTCGGCGACGGCGAGAACGATCAGCGCATCGCCGCGGCGGCGTTGCGGCGCGGCCGGGCCAAGCGCGGGGGTGAGGGACGGCATTGGACGGGTTCCGGATTGGTCGACGTGTTCGACGCCAAGGGCGATGCGCTCGGGCTGCTCGCCGCGCTCGGCGTCGCCGCCAACGCCGTGCAGATCGTCCCCGGCGGCCCGGCTTTCCTGCATCCCGGCCGCTCGGCGACCTTCCAATTCGGCCCCAAGAACATCGCCGGCTGGTTCGGCGAACTGCACCCGAGCGCCTGCGAAGCGCTCGACGTCGAGGGGCCGCTCGTCGCGTTCGAGATCACGCTCGACGCGATCCCTCTTCCCAATGCGCGCCCGACCAAGGCCAAGCCCAAGTTGGAACGCTCGGAATTCATGCCGCTCGAGCGCGACCTCGCCTTCGTCGTCCCGGAAGACGTGCGGGCCGGCGACATTCTGAAGGCGACCCTGGCCGCGGACCGCGCGCTGGTCGCCAATGCCGAGGTGTTCGACGTCTATCGCGGCCCGGGCGTGCCCGACGGCCATAAATCTGTCGCGATTTCCGTGACATTACAGCCGCGTGAGCGGACGCTGACCGATTCGGAAATAGAGGGGACTATGGCCAAAATCGTTTCCGAGGTGGGCAAGAAAACCGGAGCGACGCTGCGCTGAGATGCGCACGATCCTCATCGCCTCTGCGGTGGCCCTCGTCTCGAGCGGCGCGCCCGCATGGCCCCAGGACAATCCGGCCTGCGCCAAATTCCAGGAGCCGCTGGAGTACAACGCCTGCCTCGCCAAGCTGGGGCCGAAGGCCGGCGCGACGCTCGCCGCCCCCGAACCGGCCGGCGCAGCGCCGGCGGTACACACCGCCCCTGCGGTGCGCGGCGTTCGCTCGATGCACGCCTTCGCGGCCCCACCGCGAACCAAGGGCAGGGTCCGGATGGAGTTCACGATCCGGCGATAGAGCGGCGCGCCTCGGGAATGCGAGCCACGGCCGCCTCCAAGCTTTTTCCAAGCCTTTCCAAATCTAGCATGTTTTTGTCCAAGCTTTTCCAAACATTCCTTTGGCCGTTTTGTGGGATTTCAAGGGGTTACAAGTCTTCCAAACCCACTTTGATGACTTCCAAATTTTTGGCCCGCGAAGCGCCGAGGCCGTCAGTCGCGACGCGCCGAGGGCGACGACCGTCGCGAGCCGAGGCGTAGCCGCCGGGTTCGGAAGTCCTGGGCGTTGCCCAAGTCACAGAGGATCGTTCCAGGCACATGAAGACACGCTAGCACTGCTCATGTTTTTCAGAAAGCAAAATCCGCCTTTTTCGCGTCAGGCGACGCCAACACAAGCGCGCTACGCTTTCAGGGTCGTCATGCGCGGGCTTGACCCGCGCATCCAGGGCCGACGTCCGCCGAATAATCATGGGAGGCACCGCCTGGATGGCCGGCTCGAGGCCGGGCATGACGGCAGCGGCTTTGACTCTCCAAAGCGCGCGCGGCCTTCGCGCTGTCGGAGCCACATCATTCGCCTTCGTAGCGGCTGACGCCGAAGACGACGTAATTGTACGAATGAGCTCGTTGGGGTCGGCGCGGGAGACGATGAGGCCGGCGCGACCTGGACGCGCATTTGCCCATTTGCGGCGTGCGGTCAGCCCTGTACACTCATCCGTCTCTTGAACGGCCGAACATGCTGCATCGCCACATCACGCCTACCGGATTTTCGTCGGCCGCGATCGACGACATCATCTCGCGCGGCTCTCTACGAGATTGGATCGAGATGCGCGACGCCGCATTGGCCGACCCAGAAATCATGAAGCGGATCGGGCGCATCGCGCGAGCGCGGGCGGGCGACCCCTACGAGCAACGCCATCACTTTTGGATGCATTATGTCGAAGAGCACAGCGCCCCTGCCTGACTGGGAAGCCGTGCTTTCAGCCGCGGCGCGCCTGCAAAGCCTACTTCCGCAAGCCGTTCTTGTTGGCGGCACAGCAAGCGCTCTTCATGCGCGTCACCGCCTGTCGCGTGACGCGGATCACGTCCTCGTCGATCTTCGCGCAAATTTCGATGACATCTTGGCGCAGTTGGAGTCGGTTGCAGGTTGGAAGACGGCCCGAGTCAGGCGCCCCGTGATGATTCTGGGTCGACTTGACGGGATCGAGACCGGAGTGCGCCAGCTGATCCGCAGCGAACCCTTGGAGACTACGACCATTTCGTCTCAGGGAAGATCGATCACTCTTCCTACCAAGGCCGAAATCCTTCGCATAAAGGCCGCGTTGATTCTGAGGCGCAACGCTGCGCGAGATTACCTCGATTTCGTCGCCTTGGCCGATCACATGGGCGATGAGGGCGCCACGACCGCCTTAACGGCCTTCGACAAGTACTATCCGCAGGACAATGGGCAGTCGGCACTGCAGCAATTGTTGGCGCAGCTCGCCAACGCTTTGCCGTTCGATCTCGACGAGATGGAGCCCGGACTGCACGAGTACAAGAACCTTGATCCGAAGTGGCATGCATGGGCGAACGTCAAGGCGGCGGCAGCTCGACTTTCGGTTGCACTATTGAACTGTCTGCCGCCATAGCGCTGACGAGCCTCGTCGTCCTATTTGCACTCGAGCGCGGGCGGTCGACCCCTAAGAACAAGCCATCGCTTTTGGATGCACTATGCCGAACAACACAGCCCGTCATTGCGAGCAAAGCGAAGCAACCCAGACTAAGCCGCAGTTGGAGACCCCTAGTCTGGATCGCTTCGCTTTGCTCGCGATGACGGAGAGCGCTGGTGAGATTGTCGACAACTTTTCCTGATTCGCAATGCTTGTCCTCGCGTGCGAGAGGGACCGATCTCTCCGCAACACGTCGTAGCCCCCGAGCCCCATGTCCCACATCCTCCACCGCATCGCCAAAGCCGACATGCCGATCGCCGTCGGCGGGCGGGGCGTCGAGATCTTCGACGCCCACGGCGGAGCTTATATTGACGCGTCGGGCGGCGCGGCGGTTTCGTGTCTCGGCCATGGCCATCCCGACGTCATCGCCGCCTTGCACCGGCAACTGGACGCGCTGGCCTATGCCCACACCGCCTTTTTCACGACCGATGTCGCCGAGCGGCTCGCCGACCGGCTGATCGAAGACGCCCCGCCCGGCCTCAGCCACGTCTATCTCGTCAGCGGCGGCTCGGAGGCGATCGAGGCGGCGCTGAAGATGGCGCGGCAATATTTCGTCGAGAAAGGCGAGCCGCGCCGTCGGCACATCATCGCGCGGCGGCAGAGCTACCACGGCAATACGCTCGGGGCGCTGGCGACCGGGGGCAATGAATGGCGGCGGGCGCAATTTCGGCCGCTTTTGATCGAGACGCATCACATCGACCCGTGTTTCGCCTATCGCCATCAAACCGAAGGCGAATCCGACGCGGATTATGCCGCGCGCGCCGCTGAGGCGCTGGAGGACGAGATTCTCGAGCTCGGGCCGGACGAGGTCATCGCCTTCGTCGCCGAGACGGTCGTTGGCGCGACGCTGGGCGCCGTCCCTCCGGTCGCGGATTATTTCAGGCGCGTCCGCGAAATTTGCCACAGATATGGCGTGCTGCTGATCCTCGACGAGGTCATGTGCGGCATGGGGCGGACGGGAACGCTGCATGCCTGCGAGCAGGAGGGCGTCGCGCCCGATCTGCTTGTCATCGCCAAGGGCTTGGGCGGCGGCTATCAGCCGATCGGCGCGGTGCTGCTGCATCGGCGCATCTTCGAGGCGATCGCCGAGGGCTCTGGCTTCTTCCAGCATGGCCACACCTACATGGGCCATCCGATGGCGGCCGCGGCCGGCCTCGCGGTGCAAGAGGTCATCCGGCGCGACGGCCTGCTCGCCAATGTGGTCGAGATGGGCGAGCGTTTGCGTCAGGGCCTGGAGGCGCGGCTCGGGCAGCATCCGCACGTCGGCGATTTGCGCGGACGCGGCCTGTTTCGCGCCGTCGAACTCGTGGCCGACCGTGCGACCAAGGCGCCCTTCGCGCCGGAGCTGAAGCTGCACGCGCGCGTCAAGCGCGAAGCGATGGCGCGCGGCCTGATGGTCTATCCGATGGGCGGAACGATCGATGGTCGGAGCGGCGACCACGTGCTGCTCGCGCCGCCGTTCATCGTCGATGTCGCTGAAATCGACGCTATCGTCGCGCGGCTGGGGGATGCGATCGAGGCGGCTCTGGTGCATTGACCGCGGAGCGGCTTCAGTCCGCGACGGCCTCCGCCATGGCGCCGAGCATATAGCCCACCCGTGCCCGCAAAGTTCCGCATCCTCGAGCTTCGGGCAAGGCTTCACCCGACCTGATGCGTTGAGAATTGCCCGAACGCGCGCGGAACGTTAGCCACGACGAGGCGTTTTTTCTCGCCGGCGACGGGCCGGCAATGCAGATGCGACAGGAGTTGGGAAATGGATCGCCGTTCATTCGTAGTAGCATTTGCCGGCCTATCCGCCGCTGCGGGGTCGGCTTTCGCCCAAACGGACACCAAGGCCGCCATGGGCACGATGGAAGAGGCGGAGAAGAAGTACATCCTCGAGACGTTGCAGGTCGGAACGATGAGCCTGGAGGCGAGCCGCCTCGCCGTCACTCGCGCCAAGGAAGCGAACGTCAAGCAGTTCGCGAATTTCGAAGTCGCCGAGCAGGAGACCATCGGGGAAATTCTGAAGCCGCTGGCCGCAGGCGGCCCGCCGGCCGATCCCATGCAGGCCAGCTTGATGAAGAAGCTCGAGGGCGCTGGCGGCGACTTCGACCGCGACTACGTCAAGGCGGAAATCGAGGGACACAACAAACTGCTGCAGATCCAGGAGGCCTATATCGCGGTCGGCCGGAATAAGAGCCAAGTCGATATCGCCAGACTTGCGCGGGGCATGATCAAGGAGCATTTGACTCTGCTGGCCGACATCGACAAGGGCGGAATGCGGGGCTAGCTATGAGCGCGCGGCGTTTGCGCCCGGGCGATCGCCCGGGCGCAAGATCATGTGATTCGCGTTGATCGCGAATGATTTTGCCCTACATGGCATCGAGGCTTGTAGGTCGGGGAGATTGCGGAGATGGCTCCTGCGCTTGTTTTGGCCCTAGCGGCATTGGCGCCCACAATAAACATTGCGAACACCTGCCATGGCGAGGAGAGAGGACTCCCGAAGGATCAGCGCGCGAGCACCTATAACATTTGCATGCAGGCAGAGCAGGGCGCCCAGGCGGAATTGAACAAGAGGTGGTCGAGCTTTCCGACCTCCGCCAGACGGCCGTGCGCCGCCTTGGCGCACACATTCGAGAGCTACATCGAAGTGCTGGTCTGCATAGAAATCAGAGCCGGAAGCGGGTTGGCGAGCCCGCTCGTCAAATAAGGCGGCGACGCGAGGCTGCGCGAGCGGCGAGCCTGCGGAACTCGCAATGCCAACCCGCTCGATTACTCTATTATCTGACGGCCACTCAGTATTGCGCGCTGCCTCAGTGTTTCTTGCGAGCGCCAGCGAAGCCGGTTAGACGAGACTGCGGCTTCGCGCCGAGGCGCCGGGAAACGCGATGCAAGCTCATGCAAGGGTCATCATCATCGGCGGCGGCGCGGTCGGAACGAGCGCCCTCTACCATCTCGCCGAACGCGGTTGGAGCGATGCGCTGCTGATCGAGCGCGACGAACTGACATCGGGCTCGACTTGGCACGCCGCCGGCAATTGCCCGAATTTTTCGACGAGCTGGAACGTCATCAAATTCCAGCGTTGCTCCACGAGGCTCTACGCCGAACTAGGCTCGAGGGTCGGCTATCCCATCAATTATCACGTCACCGGCTCGATCCGCCTCGCGCACACGCGCGACCGCATGGACGAATACGCCCACGTCAGCGCGATGGCGCGCGCACAGGGCATCGATTTTACGGTCATCACGCCCGACGAGATCAAACAGAGATACCCTTTCATCACGCTCGAAGACGTTGTCGGCGGCTTGCACGACCCGCTCGACGGCGACATCGACCCCAGTCAGTTGACCCAGGCCTTCGCCAAGGGCGCCCGCGATCTCGGCGCGAGGATCGAGCGCTTCACCCGCGTCGTCGGGATCGAGCGAATGGCCAGTGGCGAATGGCGAGTACGAACAGACAAGGGCGACATCACTTGCGAGTATCTGGTGAACGCGGCGGGTTATCGCGCCGGCGAAGTGATGGCGATGGTCGGGCGCTACATGCCGATCGTCGCAATGTCGCATCAATATCTAGTCACCGAGCCGATCGCCGACCTCGCGGAAAGGCGGGAAAAGCTGCCGCTGCTGCGCGATCCGGATGTGAGCTATTATCTCAGGCAAGAGCGCGACGGCCTGCTGCTCGGCCCCTATGAATGGCGCGCGACGCCGCATTGGCTGGACGGGATCCCCGGCGATTTCGCGCATCAGCTCTATCCCGACGACCTCGACCGGCTCGAGAGCTATATCGAGGCGGCGGTCGCGCGCGTGCCGATCCTCGGGAAGGTCGGCGTACAGCGCGTCATCAACGGCCCGATCCCCTATTCGCCCGACGGCAATCCCTATATCGGCCCCGCACACGGACTGCCGAATTTCTTCCAATGCTGCTGCTTCTCCTTCGGCATCGCGCAGGCCGTCGGCGCTGGCAAGACGCTGTCGGAGTGGATCGTCGACGGTCGACCCGAATGGGATTTTTGGAGCTTTGATCCGCGGCGTTACACCGATTACGCGACCAAATCCTATGTCGTCGCCAAGGCGATCGAACTCTACCAGAACGAATACGCCGTCTCATACCCGCTAGAAGAGCGCCCCGCCGGCCGCCCCG
>DASXYQ010000189.1:0-3108 GCA_036502445.1 Roseiarcus sp.
AGGGTTACGGAATGGCGTTCACCGAGGCGCTCGCGCATGGCCTGCCCGTGATCGGAACCACGGCCGGCGCCATCCCGGAGACAGTGCCGGAGGGAGCAGGGCTGCTGACGCCTCCCGACGACATCCACGCCCTCTCGTTGGCGGTGCGGCGGCTGATCGAGGATTCCTCTGAGCGCCGCCGGCTCGCCGAGGCGGCTCGCGCCGCCGCGGCCGCGCTTCCCACCTGGGAACAGGCGGCGGAGTTGTTCTCTCGGGCGATCGAGTCGGCGGCGTGACGCGATTTTCGGCGGACTGGCTGGCGCTGCGAGAGCCCTACGACGCGCGAGCGCGCAATCCGGACGTTCTCGATGCGCTAGCCGCCGCAGTCGCCGACCGCCGTTCGCTTGCAATCATCGATCTCGCCTCGGGCGCCGGCGCGACCTTGCGCGCGATCGCCTCGCGTCTTCCGCGGCGCCAGCGATGGCGGCTCGTCGACCACGATCTCGAGCTGCTCGCGCGCGCATCGTCCGCGCCCGCCGCTGGGCGAGAGGTCGTCAAATCTCCTGCTGATATCGCCCGCGGGATCGAAGCAGTCCTCGACGAACCGGTCGATCTGGTGACGACCTCCGCGCTGCTCGATCTCGTCTCGGCCGATTGGCTAGATCGGCTGGCGAGGAAGATTTTCGCGCGCGGACTATTGGTGTATGCGGCGCTCACTTACGACGGGCGGGTGGTGTTGGAACCCGTCGAGCCCTTCGACGCCGAGATCATCGCGGCCGTCAACCGGCACCAGCGAGGCGACAAGGGGTTCGGACCGGCGCTGGGTCCGATGGCGGGCGAAGCGGCGATCACGCGGTTCGAAGCGCCGGGCTACGCGGTCGTCCAGGGCGCCTCGGATTGGGTGCTCGGTCGGCAAGACGTCGAAATGCAAGGCGATTTGCTGACCGGGTGGGCCGCGGCGGCGAATGAGCTCGGCGATCGGAACCCCGCTGAAATCCGCCGATGGCTCGAGCGTCGGCTCGAGCACGTCGGTTCCGGCTGCTCGGCGATTTCAGTCGGTCACATCGACTTCTTTGCAGGTCCTACCGGCGCCCGCTGAGCGGAGAGATCACAATCGAACAACACTTCGCCATCGAGCGGATGGACTCGTATCGGCGGACGCAGCGCGTGCTCGAGGCGGTCGATCGGTCCGAGCGAGAAGCCCGGCGGGCCATCGCCGAGGATGATCGGCGCGACGATCACGTGCAGGCGATCGAGACAGCCCTCCGAGAGGAAACGCGAAAGAGTCTCGGGGCCGCCCTCGACGAGCACGCGGCGCAATCCCACCTCTTCGAGGCCGGCGAGTATGGCAGCCGGCGCTATATGTCCGTCTATCGCGGGCAAAGCGAGAACCTCGACGCCGGGGAGCTCGCAACGCGCGCCCTCGGCAATCACGACGATTCGGCGCGCCCCGTCATCGGCGAGTAAGCGGGCCGTCCGCTCGAGTCTTCCGCGAGGATCGATCACGACGCGCGCGGGATCCGGGCCGACAACGTGACGAACCGTCAGTCGCGGGTCATCCGAGACCGCGCAGCCGACCCCGACGACGACGGCGTCTACGAGGGCGCGGAGCCGGTGCAGGTGCGCGAGACCGGCGGCGCCGTTAATGTAGCAGGAATGTCCGGTCGTGGTGGCGATGCGGCCGTCGAGCGACTGGCCGACTTGACCAACGACCACGAGCGGATCGGTCGTTCCTCTGCGCAGCGGCCCGAATATCTCCTCCCACGGCGACGGAAGATCGGTCAAAGCCCGAAACATCCGAGGAATCGCCTGCCAGGATTCGGTCGCATCGTCTGTGCACGGCCCGATCTCGCCGTCGAGACGCGCCCGGGTCGGGGAAGGATCAGGACCGGTCGGAAGGATTCGGCTTTCCCGGGACACGATTGCGGGCGGAGCTGAATGCGATTCAAATCGCCGGGCGCCGAACGAGAGCTTCCGGTTCATCGATGTTCGAGCTGGCAATTTCTCATCGAACCCTCCTCGGCGCCAATTTCTTCGTGATGACCGTCGAAGGTCGACGGCCGAGACGCCTAACTGGCAGTAAACACGGAAGGCGCCGAATTATTCCCTGCGCGCGAAAAAATAGTGTCCGATATTGCGCGGGATCGGCGCGCGTCGGGGGTTTGCGTAGCAGCACGAGCGAATGCGACGCCGTTGTTTTCCCATCTACTTGCTCGGTGTCGGCGTGGGCGTCGCAGTCGGCGCGGGGACCGGCGTTGGGCTTGGCTCCGGCGCGGGCGGCGTCGCGGTCGCGGTCCAGGACCTGTAATCAGCCTCGGAAATGATCGGAAGCTTCTTCACGAAAGCCACGATCGACCAGAGGTCTTCATCCTTGGCGCTGCCTGCGAAGCTCGGCATTCCCGTCATATTGATGCCGTTCTTGATCACCCAGAACAATTGTGCGGGCGTGACATCATTGGCCAATTCCTTGAGACCAGGCGGGTCGGGGTGCAACCCCTCCGAGAACTTGGCCCAAGTCGGCGGCGACGGAGGCGCCATGGGCACTCCGTGACAATTGACGCAGCCGATCACGGAGTATTGACGAGCGCCTTCCTGGATTTTGGCCGGATCGTCGTAGCCGGCGGGCGGGTTGTCCTTCGCGTGGCGGTCGATCGAAGCCGTGCGGATTTGGGCCAGCGCCCAATGGACGATGCCCAAGTCCGGCTCAGTGGCCGCGACATTATAGTAGCCGCCGAAGAAGAACACGGCCTCGGCGATCACGCCGATGATCGCCAGCGCGCCGATGACTGCCAGAATTCGCATTGCACCCCTCCCGATTCTGCCCGAGCGAATAGATCATAGGGCAATTCGGCCGCGAATCCAGGGGCGCAATCCGGCTTCTTGATTCCCTCGCTTGTGGCGTTTTGTCTTTGTGTGCAAGAAGCGACGCTCCGATCGTGGGAGATCGCCATGGCGTTGCCGCTGGCCGGAATGCGCGTTCTCGATGTCAGCCAGGTGATGGCGGGACCGTTCTGCTGCATGCTGCTCGGCGACCTCGGCGCCGACGTCATCAAGGTCGAACCGCCGGAAGCGGGCGACCAGAGCCGGAGCGCGATGGGGTTCAAGCTGAAGGGCGCCGACAGTCTGGGC
>DASXYQ010000190.1:0-11000 GCA_036502445.1 Roseiarcus sp.
CTCGGCCCCGACGGCGTCGATCTCGGCCTCGTCGTTGAGCGACTACAGCCGACGATAGAGTTGCAGCCGCGTCGTCAGATCCGGGATGTAGGCTTCCGGGATCGTCACGGGGCTGCCGAGCTGGATCGTCGGCGACCAGAGATCCTGCGCTGGCTCCTCGACGCCGGCCTTCAGCCGTTCGACCGCGTCTTGCACCATCTGCTGATAGAGTTCGTAGCCGACCTCCTTGATATGGCCGGACTGCTCCTCGCCGAGCAGATTGCCGGCGCCGCGAAGGTCGAGGTCGTGGCTGGCGAGCTGGAAGCCGGCGCCCAGCGTGTCGAGCGATTGCAGGGCCGTCAGCCGCTTTTCCGCCTGCGGCGTCACGGGCTTGCCCGGCGGGGTGGTGAAGATCGCATAGGCGCGGACCTTCGAGCGCCCGACCCGGCCGCGCAACTGATAGAGCTGCGCGAGGCCGAACATGTCGGCGCGATGCACGATCAGCGTGTTGGCGCGCGGGATGTCGAGCCCGGACTCCACGATCGAGGTCGAGAGCAGGATGTCGTATTTGCCGTCGTAGAAGGCGCCGATCTTGTCCTCGAGCTCGCTCATCGGCAGCTGGCCGTGGGCGACGACGAACTTGACCTCGGGCACCTTCTCGCGCAGGAACGCCGCGCATTCGTCGAGGTCTTCTATGCGCGGGCAGACGAAGAACGACTGGCCGCCGCGATAGCGCTCGCGCAACAGCGCCTCGCGCACGATCAGCGCATCGAACGGCGAGACGAAGGTGCGCACGGCGAGCCGGTCGACCGGCGGCGTCGCGATGATCGACAGATCCCTGACCCCGGTCATCGCCAGTTGCAGCGTGCGCGGGATCGGCGTCGCCGACAGCGTCAGCACATGCACCTCGGAGCGCAACTCCTTCAGCCGCTCCTTGTGGCCGACGCCGAAATGCTGCTCCTCGTCGATCACGACGAGGCCGAGATCCTTGAACTGGACGGTCTTGCCGAGCACGGCGTGGGTGCCGACGACGATGTCGACGGCGCCTTCAGCCAGCCCCTTCTTGGTCTCGCGCTGCTCGGCGGCCGGGACCATGCGCGAGAGCCGCCCGATGCGAACGGGGAGGCCGGCGAAGCGCTGGAGGAAATTGGCGTGGTGCTGCCGCGCCAGCAGCGTCGTCGGCACGACGATCGCGGTCTGCTTGCCGTTGATCGCCGTGGCGAACGCCGCGCGCAGCGCGACCTCGGTCTTGCCGAAGCCGACGTCGCCGCAGATCAGCCGATCCATCGGCCGGCCCGCCGAGAGGTCGTCGATCGTCGCCTCGATCGCCTGCGCCTGGTCCTGCGTCTCGTCATAGGGGAAGCGCGCGCAGAATTCGTCGTAGAGCCCCTCCGGCGGAATCAGGCGCGTGGCGGTGCGGGTGAGGCGTTGCGCGGCGATGCGGACCAGTTCGCCCGCCATCTCGCGGACCCGCTTCTTCAGCCGCGCCTTGCGGGTCTGCCAGCCCGTCGAGCCCAGCCGGTCGAGTTCGCCGTGCTCCGAGCCGTAGCGCGAGAGCAGTTCCAGGTTCTCGACCGGCAGGAACAGCCGGTCGCCGCCGGCGTAATGAATCTCCAGGCAATCATGCGGCGCGCCCGCCGCCTCGATCGTCTTCAGGCCGACGAAACGGCCGACGCCATGGTCGATGTGCACCACGAGATCGCCGGCCGACAGCGCCGAGGCCTCGGCGAGCACGTCCTGCGCGCGACGCTTGCGCCGCCCGTGCCGCACCAGCCGATCGCCGAGAATGTCCTGCTCGCCGATGATGGCGAGATCGGAGGACTCGAAGCCATGCTCGAGTGCGATCACGGCGAGCGGCAGCGCGCCCGCGCGCACCCGCTGCGCTTGCGCCCAGGAGGAGACGAGCTCGACCGGTTTCAGGCCGTGCTCGGCGAGCACGTGGCTGAGCCGCTCACGCGACCCGTCGCTCCAGCCGGCGACGACGACCCTGAGCCCGCTCTCGCGCAGCGCCCGGACGTGCGCGGCCGCCGCCTCGAACACGTTGACGTTCTCGTCCTGCCGCTCGGGAGCGAAGTCGCGCCCGACCCGCCCGCCGCAGTCGAGAGCCTGCGCGTCCGACGCCGACTCGAACGGCGTCAGTCGCGCGAGCGGGCCGGCCGCGAGTCGCTCGCGCCACTCGTCGAGCTCGAGATAGAGCCGGTCCGGCTTGAGGGGGCGATAGTCGGCGTGCGCGGGGTCCGTTTCGTTGGCGGTCTTGCGCGCGGCATAATAGTCCGCGATCAACGCGAAGCGCGCGTCGGCGGCCTCCTCGGCGCGCGCGTCGAGCACGACGGGCGCGTCCGCGACATAGTCGAATGCCGTGTCCAGCCGCTCGTGGAACAACGGCAACCAATGTTCGAAGCCGATCGCGCGGCGGCCCTCGCTCACCGTCTCGTACAGCGAATCGCCGCGGCGCGGCGCGCCGAATTCGGCGGCGTAGCCCTGGCGAAAGCGGCGGATCGTCTCGGTGGTGAGCTGCGCCTCGCTCATCGGCACGAGATCGAGCGCGCGGAGCTGGCCGATGCTGCGCTGCGTCTCAGGATCGAACGAGCGGATCGATTCCAGCGTGTCGCCGAAGAAATCGAGCCGCACAGGGGCGGGCGCGCCCGGCGCCCAGAGATCGAGAATGCCGCCGCGCTGGGCGTAATCGCCGACGTCGCGCACCACGGCCGCCCGCGAAAACCCATTGGATTCCAGCCAGACCGCGAGATCCGACATGCGCACGCTGTTGCCCGGCGCCGCCGAAAAAGCCGCCGACGCGACGAACGCCTTGGGCGGGAGGCGCTGCGTCATCGCGTTGACCGTTGCGACGAGCACGCGCGGCCGCTCCATAGCGCCGCGCGTCAGCGCGAGCCGCGCGAGCGCGGTCATGCGTTGGGCCGCGATCGCCGCATTGGGCGAGACGCGATCGTAGGGCTGGCAGTCCCAGCCCGGCAGATAGAGCGCCTCGATCTCCGGCGCGGCGAAGGCGAGCGCGTCGATGAAGCTCTGCGCGCGCAAACTGTCGCGCGCGACGAAAGTGAGCGCGACGGCGCGACTTTCCGCCTCGCGCGCCAGCGCTCGCGCGAGATCGGCGACGACGAAGGCGTCGAACCCCTCGGGCGCGCGGGCGAGGGTGACCGCGCCGCCTCGCCGGAGGCGATGGGCCAGAGCTACGGGGGCGTTCACGAGGCCGATTTCCCCCGGCGCAGCGCTTCCCAAGGCGCCGCGCGCAGCCGTGCGAACAACGGCGTGTCGAATTTCTCCGGCGTCGGCGCCTCGCCCGTGATCCAGCTCAGAATCTCCGGATCGGGCAGATCGAGCCAATGCTCGAACTCCACGAGTTCAGCGTCGTCGAGTTCGGTGAGATGGGCGTCGGCGAACCGGCCGAGCGCGAGATCCATCTCGCGCATGCCACGGCGCCAGGCGCGAAACAATAGGCGTCGCCGGCGCGGGTCGAGCCCGGCGCTGGAGAGAGGGAAGCTCGACATGTTCAACCTTTGGATCCGCGCCCGGATGGCGCGCGCTTATAGCTGGGCGGAGCGCCGATGTCAGCAAGCTCGCGGAGGCGGGTTATCGACCGAACGCCCCTTCGAACCTGCGCTCCAGCTCCATCATTCCCTGCGGAGGTATGAGGGCCCGCGCGTCATTGATGAGCCAACCAAATCGAAATATGGTGTCATCAGGAGAGTACGCAACCGTACATTACATAAATAGTTGTGGAAATAATAAGAATCAACTGCATACGACGCGGCGTTGATGTAACCTTCGTCGCTTGATCCGAAGTTTGCCGATCTTGGCAGAGCACGAGACGGCATTTTCCGACGTTCGTATATCGCGAGACTTGTTTCGCCAATCGAAAGCCGACGAATGGGAGGACGGGATGGCGAAGGGTGTATATCGCATGCCTGACGGACAGGTGATGGTCGACTACGGCAGGCGGCGGGCTCCCGTTTCTCGCGCACAATACAAAGCGAACGGTTATCAGCCGACGTACGACAAGCTTGGATTAAAATCTCCGCAAGACGTGAAGGAGGAGACTCGTCCCGCCCGACGCGCCAGGCCGACGGCGCAGAACATCTCGAGCGAAGCCCGAGCTGAAAACGCGACGCCAGCTCACGAACATTGATAGAGAGTCGCCATTCGCGATCGTCGGTGCGGTGATACTGGGCGCCGAGCGGGCCCAAGTCTCGAGATCAGAGCCGCCTTGCTTTCTAGGACCGCGAAACCGGCGTTATCATTCGAACACGCAATGGTTGTACCCGGCCCCGAATCGGGACTTCGATTTCCGTTCCCGCTACGGCCCCGCTCGCGGATGCCGGCAGATCGGCGGCGACCAGGAGATCCTCGCTGACGATGACGCTGCATTGTTGCTGTTTCGCGACTTCCAGAAGCCGGCTTGCGACGTTCGTGGTGTCTCCGGTAGCGGCGATGTGTTGATGGCGCTTCGGCCCCAGACGAGAAACGACGGCTGTCCCGTAATGACCTCCGACCCGGACACCGAGCCGTTCTTTCGCGACCGGCAACGTCTCGAGCCATTTGACAGTCGAGTCGTAGAGGCCGACGACGGTAAGAAGCGCCCGGGATGCGTCGTCGGGTCGGGGTTCCGGCAAGCCAAAAACGATCATGGCGCCGTCGCCCATAAAACTCGCGACGAAACCGTCGCGCGACATCACCTCACGTTCGATCATCGACTGGAACGCGGCGAGGAGATCGCGAGCCCTTCGCGGTCCGATTCGTTCGGCCAAGCCGGTGAATCCGGCGAGGTCGACGAATATGACCGCCACCTCCTGCTGAACCGGTTCATCCAGAAATCCAGGGTTCCTCAGGATATGTTCTACCAGAAGGGGCGACTGAAAGCTCGACAGTCGTTCCTTGTCCACGGCGAGCCGCGCCGAAAGGATTCTGTCCAAGCCGAGACGGGCGGCGCCATAACCCGCCGCCACGGGAATCAGCGCCGTCAGCGGCACAGCGACGCTGAACCAGTACCCTTCCGCGAACGCCATGGCCGTGAACGCCAGCCATGAGGCGGCGACGAGCCCAACGATCGCAAGACCCAGATAGATGCGCCGCATCGCCATCAGCATGACGGTCAGGCACGGCAACGCAATCGCCGTCATGGCGTCGACTTTCCGAACGAACGAAGTCCGAATCAATCCATCGCCGGCGAGAAGATTGCTGATGCCCGTGGCGAAGACCTCTACGCCGGGATAGGTGTCGGTGTCGTCGAACGGCGTGCTGTATTTATCGCCGATTCCCAGAGCGGTGGCGCCCAAGACGACGACTTGGCCGCGCACGGCGTTCGGGTCGAGATCGCCGGCGAGGACCCGCGACGCGCTGAATTCTGTGATCGCGCCCCGGGGGCCATAATAGCGAATCGGCAAGTGATAACCCATGTCCATTCTGACGCGCCTGCCTGCGATCCTGATGTCATCGCCGGCGAGTACGGGATCCGTATTTAGCGCCGCGAACGCCGCGGCCAGGGCGAAGGAGGGGTCCGCGCCATTGCCGGAGCGATAAATCATGGGAATGAATCGCGGCACGCCGCTGGAATCCGTCGAAATGTTGACGAGACCTGGCCTGGCGGCCGCGAGGAACGGCGAGGCCGGCCAGAGAACGCTGATGGGGTTCGGAGCGAGCGCGAGTTCCTCGGAGGGTTGGTCTTTGCCTTGCTCGGCGCCTTTCTCGAATACGCCAACGGCTGCGATGACCGACCTGGCGGAATGGAGCGCATCGGCGAGCTCTTTGTCCGTCTCCGGACTGCCCGGATTCAGGAATGCGATGTCGATGGCGATCGCCTTCGGATTCAGCGCTGCGAGACCTCTGACGATCCGAGCGACCACACTCCGCGGCAGCGGAAAAGCGCCCGCCCCGATCGTTTCGTCATCGATCGCGGCTATGACGACACCGCGAGGCGCAGGTCGGGCGCCGGCGATCGAGAAACGCCAGTCGACGGTGAGATATTCGATGTTGTCGAGGACCGAGCCTTCGCCGTCGATCTGCCGCCACCCCAAGAATCCGCCCCAGAGAACGGCGATGAGTAAAAATCCGCAAGTCGTCAGTGTGCTGATCGACGGCCTGCCGCGGCTGATCATTGACCGAAGCGGGCGAGCAGCGCCCGGACGCGGGCGGCCGGCCATCGTTTGACCACGATAGGCCCGGAATCGGGCGAAACATCCGCCCCGTCGCCCGCGCGAAGAAGCACGGTCTGTTCTCCGCCGGGTCGCGAAACCGCGACACGACCCGCAATCACGAACGTGGACGCTTTTTCTGAATCGACATCGACGACCCACTTCGTGCCGCGAACGGCCGCGACGGCGTACGGGGTGCGGATTTGAAACGACGGATGCCTTTTGCTCCGATGGAATTCGACCATCAGCGCCCCGCCGTCGAGCTCCACCTCATTTGGCTGCTCGGTCCCGTTCTGATCGACGGGATGATAGCTGGTGTCATGGGCGGTCCGAACGACGAGCGTGCGCCCGCATCGCAGAATTTTTTCAGGTGGATTTTGCGCGTCGGGAACGAGTTCGCATGCGCTCGTTTGGGCGGCGGCGGATACCCCAGTCGAAAGCAGGATCGCAGCCGCGACCATAATCCTCGGTCCCGCGCGATTCCGCGAGCGCGCGCGAGCTATGAGGGTCCCGAATGCGAATGGATTCGTCCATTTCGAAAGCGCTGCGTTCTGCATCGACTCGGTCCCCTTCACGTCCCCCTCGGTGGCGACATTATCGGTCGCCGTCGATGGGAACGCAAAGTGTATCACTCAGGGACGAGTCGGAGGTCTCCGCTGCTTCGAAAGGTTTTCATGCGACAAGCGCGGAACTCTAGCGGTCGCACCGGGGATCGTCTGCTATGTGATCCGTCCAATATTGTTGCGACTACGCAAAACCCGCCGTGCGGGCCAACCCCTGGGAGAGGCCCGTACGGCGACAGGGTGAGCGGCCGCTCGTTCAGTTCGAATGCGTTTCCGACGGGGCCGGCGTCTGCGACTGCGATTGCGCGGTCTGCTGCGGCGCCGCCTTGTCGTTGCTCGCATTGGTCTTACCATAGTCGCAGGCGAGTGCGGGCGCTATCGTGGCGGCGACGAGTCCGCAGCCTACCAGAACTGCAAGTAGCTTCGAGCGCATGGGTAATCCTCCAAAGGGACCCGAAGAAGCTAGCACCAATGTTTTCATCTCGCCACTCAATTAGTATTGATGGCGTCCACCGGCTCTCATGCCACCTCGAAAATCCCGATCTCGACGCGATCGGGATTTCGCGCGCCGGCGCCGATGAAGACCGACCGCATCAGCCAGCGATAGGTTTCGTGCGCCGTCTCGAACCTGAACGCCGTGCGGAAATAGATCAGCGCGGGATCGACGGCTTCGCCGCGCGCGAGCCGGGCCATGGCGTCGGGCGGGCCGCGGCGCAGGCCGGCATTGTTCACCGCGATCACGGCGCCGTCCGAAGTGCGCAGCACATAGCGCGCTTCGAGGATCGTCACGCCATCGGAACGAAACATCTGAAAGTCGGCCCCGGCGCCGAGAATCTCGCCCTCGAGCCGCGGACCGTTCACGCTTCCGCCGAGGATCGGAATGATCCGCCGCAATCCCTCGGGCGTTTCGCCGACGACGATCGGCTCGGCGACCTCAACTGAGAGGTCGGCGATGTGGAGCAGGCTCGGCGCACTCATGCGCGCTCATCACGGCAGATTCCCGTTTTCCTCCAGCACCTCGCCGGCCAGATAGAGCGAGCCGGCGATGAGGACGCGCGGCGGCTGCGGCCATTCCCGGCTTGCGAGGTTCTTCATCGCCGAGCCGACATTTTCGAACGCGGTGGCGGGAAGTCCGACGCTCGCGGCGATCGCGGCGACTTCGGCGGCCGTACGACCGGCGTGTCCCCCCGAGATCGGCACGCAGAGCACCTCGCGCGCAAGGCCCTTGAAATGAGCGAGGAAACCGGCGGTGTCCTTCGTCGTCAAGGTGCCGCAGATCAGCACCAGCGGACGCGGCGAGGCCTCCTCGAAATCCGCCATCGCCTCGGCGAGCACGCGGCCGCCCGCCTCGTTGTGCGCGCCGTCGAGCCAGACCTCCGCGCGAGACGGACCCGACGCGACCAACGGGCCGCCCCGCAACCGCTGCAGGCGCGCAGGCCATTCCGCCTCTAGCAGTCCACGTTCGAACGCGGAGGCGGGAAGTTCCGGCGCGATCGCGCGCAACGTCGCGATCGCGCATCCGGCGTTGCCGTATTGGTGGCGTCCGGGCAGCCGCGGCACGGGCAGATCGACGAGGCCCAGGCGGTCCTCGAATGCCAGCCGGCCGTTCTCGGCGCGCATGTGAAAATCGCGATCGGCGACGATGCGCGGCGCTCCCACGCGCAAGGCCTCGCGCTCGATCACCCGCATGGCGGAATCTTCCTGGGCCGCGATCACGGCCGGGGCGCCGTGCCGCAGAATGCCTGCTTTTTCATAGGCGATCTTGTCGACCGTCGCGCCGAGAAATTCCGGATGATCGAACGAGACCGGGGTGATCACGGTCGCCGCCGGCCGTTCGATCACGTTGGTCGCGTCATAGCGCCCGCCGAGGCCCACTTCGAGCAGCAGATAATCCGCCGGCGTTTCGCTGAACAGCAGAAAGGCGGCGGCGGTCGTGATCTCGAACACCGAGATCGACTGCCCCCCGTTGACGCGCTCGCAAACATCGAGCGCCGCCTCGAGCCGCGCGTCGTCGACGATTTCGCCATCGAGGCGAACCCGCTCGTTGAAACGAACCAGATGCGGAGACGTATAGACATGCACCTTCTTGCCGCTCGCTTCCAGAATCCCCCGCATGAAGGCGATGGTCGAGCCCTTGCCGTTGGTTCCCGCGACATGGACGACCGGCGGCAGTCGCTCCTGCGGCGCGCCGAGGTCGGCGAGCAGGCGTTGGACGCGGCCGAGCGACAGGTCGATGACGCGGGGATGCAGCGGCGCGAAACGCGCGGTGATCGTATCGGATTGGTTCACCAAGGCCCTCCGGAACCGGCGATGGGTTGCGCCGCCCCGTTGCCGGGGGGCGGCGCGCAAACAGGCTCATAGCATGAACTCATCAGGCGGCGGCCGCCTCGCGTGGCGCTTTCGCCAGCATCTTGCACAGCCGCGCCAGCGTCGCGCGCATTTCCGGCCGCGGAACCACCATGTCGACCATGCCATGCTCCTGCAGGAATTCGGCGCGTTGAAAACCCTCGGGCAAGCGCTCGCGCACCGTCTGCTCGATGACCCGCGCGCCAGCGAAACCGACCACCGCGCCCGGCTCGGCGATCTCGATGTCGCCGAGCATCGCGTAGGACGCGGTGACGCCGCCGGTCGTCGGGTTCGTCAAGACGACGATATAGGGCAGCTTGGCCGCGCGCAGCCGCTGCACCGCAACCGTCGTGCGCGCCATCTGCATCAGCGAAAACATGCCTTCCTGCATGCGGGCGCCGCCCGAAGCGGTGAAAATCACGAACGGCGCGCGGCGCGCGATCGCTTCCAGCATGCCGGAGACGATCGCCTCGCCCGCGGCGATGCCCAGCGTGCCGCCCTGGAACGCGAAATCGTGGACGGCCGCGATGATGGGCTGTCCCTCCAGTCTGCCGGCCGCGAGCGTGATGGAATCGGCCGAGCCGGTCTTGAGGCGGTGCTCCCTCAGGCGGTCGGCGTAGCGCTTGATGTCACGGAACCTCAATGGATCGGCCAGCGTATCCGGAACCGGCAGATCCTCGAATTCGCCATCGTCGAACAGGGCTGCGAGGCGCGCTCTCGGGGCGATCGCCATGTGATAGCCGGACCCCGGCACCACCATCAGGTTGGCCTCGAGATCCTTGTGGAAGACGAGCTGACCGCTCTCGGGGCACTTGACCCAAAGATTTTCGGGGGTGTCGCGCCGCAGGAACGACCGAATTTTCGGCGGCACCACATTGGAAATCCAGTTCATCGGCTTTGGCCTCGATCCATGGGCTTCATGACGCGACGCACCCCCGCAGCAATACGTTCGACCACTTCGGCGACCGCGGGAACGGTGTTCGGCCCCGCGCGACCCTCGACCAGCGAGCCGCGGACCGCTTCGACCAGCACCGTACCGACAACGACGCCGTCAGCATGCGCGGCGATCTCGGCGGCGCTCGCGGCGTCGCGGACGCCGAAGCCGACTGCCACCGGCAGATGGGTATGCCGCTTGATTCGCGCAACCGCGGCGCCCACCCCGACGGCTTCGGGCGCGGCCGCCCCGGTCACCCCGGTGATCGAGACGTAATAGACGAAGCCCGACGTGTTCGCGAGGACCGCCGGCAGCCGCTTGTCGTCGGTGGTCGGCGTCGCCAGCCGAATGAACGCTAGCCCGGCGCGCAGCGTCGGCACGCAGAGCTCGTCGTCCTCCTCCGGCGGCAGATCGACCACGATCAGGCCGTCGACCCCGGCCGCCTTGGCGTCGACGAGGAAGCGTTCGACGCCGTAGACATAGATCGGATTGTAATAGCCCATCAGCACGACGGGGGTTTCGTTGTCGGCTTGCCGAAAATCCTTCACCAGCGCGAGCGTCTTGCGCAGTGTCTGCCCGGCTTTGAGCGCTCGGAGTCCCGCGGCCTGGATCGCCGGGCCGTCCGCCATCGGATCGGTGAAAGGCATGCCGATCTCGATCAAGTCCGCGCCCGCCGCCGGCAAGGCCTTCGCTATGGCCAGCGACGTGGCGGGGTCTGGGTCGCCCGCCATGACGAACGTGACGAGCGCAACGCGGCGCGCGGCGCGAAGGGCTTCGAATCGGGCGTCGATGCGGCTCGGCATGTGCGGGTCGTTAGCATGGAGGCGGCGGGAGGGAAACCGGAGCGGGAGGCTTTCCGCGCGCCCTCCAAGCACGCCGGCTGGTCGTCGAAAGCGACGCGGAGCCGGCCAGACGCGACGGCCACGGTCGCGAGGATAGTGCGTGTTTTTCGAGCATGCCCCCGACAGTTCGGTCACTGTCAATTCTACAATCTCCTGACGTGCCGAATTCCCTGCTGGCAGGGAAAAA
>DASXYQ010000191.1:0-2866 GCA_036502445.1 Roseiarcus sp.
ATAAAATGGCCGTTTCAGGCCTATCCTTTATGTTGGATGCATTGGCTAGGTTTGCGATGATGACGGTCGTAGGTATCAGCGCCAGCGCGGATATCACGAAATTCGCGCCGATAACCGCGGATTCGTCAAATTCGCGGAACCATTTGAATACGAGAGTCCCGCTCAGAGCAAAGAATATCGGCATGGGTATCGCGTAAATCCACTTGCTGTGCAAAATATCGCTGAGCGAATCTACCGAGATTGGATGATGCGCGTTATCTAGCTGACTCCACGCTATGGTCATCGCGCCGATGAACGCCACGATAAAGCATCCCCAAAAGATCAGCGGCGACGTGGGGATCGATTTCCGGGATACGAGAAAAGCAACCAGCGCGGCCCAAAACGGCGATAAATTCATGATGGCCGCCGTTATGATCGGGTTGGCGCCGGTCAAACCGATATTATAAAGCAACAACCCGGCCACGCCGATCAGGAACAGGGCGGCCAGCTTACCGATATTCCCAACGTCCAACAGCACCGCGGCGAAGTCGCGGCGGCTATCATCGCGCCGGATCAGGAGGGGAACGGAAGCGAGCAAGGCGACCTGCGTGAAACATACGAAAAGCGCAGAACTGAGACTTTTTGCCGCGAGCGCGGAGAACGGCGCCTGCATCGCCAACAGCAACGCGGTCGTAAGGGAATACAGGGCCCCGAGGCGGTAATTCGCGCGCGTTTCAGTCGCCATTTTCGCAATTCCCTCATGGATCGGCTCCACGCGAAAGCATGGCCCTAACCGAAACGGCGATGGGCTCAGCCGGTTCCGGTTTCGGCGGGCTGCCAGCCTAGCGTGGAAACGGCGGCAGCAGCGTCCGAACGCGCGGCGCGACGGCGGGCGTGACGCCTCGCTTCGCGGAGGGGAGGCGACCTCTCACACGGCTTCGGCGAGCGCCTCCCGCGCGACCGCGCCGACGGCCTCACGCAAAGTGGCGAGCCCCGCGCCCGGCCGTGTCGCCAGCGTCGCGAGCTTTCGGCGATAGAGCCGCGCGCCCGGCCGCCCCGCGAACAAGCCGAGCAGATGGCGCGTCATTTCATGCAGCCGCGTTCCCCCCGCGAGTTCCCGCTCGACATAGGGCGCATAGGCGTCCAACGCCTCGAAGGCGTCGGGGAACGGCGCCGGCGCGCCGAAGATTTGCGGATCGACACCGAGCAGCAGTTCCGGGTTCTGATAGGCCGCCCTCCCGACCATGACGCCGTCGACGAACGCGAGTTGCGTGCGCGCCGCCGCGAGGTCGTCGAAGCCGCCGTTGATCGCGATCGCCAGATTCGGATGCGCAGCCTTCAGCGCGTACACGAGCGGGTAGTCGAGCGGCGGGATCGTCCTGTTGTCCTTCGGGCTCAACCCGTCCAGCCAGGCCTTGCGAGCGTGCACCACGACCGCCGAGGCGCCCGCCTGCCGGACAGCCGCCACCAGCGCGAACAGCGCCTCGCGCGGCTCCTGCTCGTCGACGCCGATGCGGCACTTGACCGTCACGGGAATTTTCACGGCGTCCGCCATCGCCGCCACGCATTCGGCAACGAGCGCGGGCTCGCGCATCAGGCATGCCCCGAACCTTCCATTCTGGACGCGATCCGAGGGACAGCCGCAATTGAGGTTGATTTCGTCATAGCCGAATTCGGCGCCGATCCCCGCCGCCTGCGCCAGACGCGCGGGGTCCGAGCCCCCGAGTTGCAGCGCGAGCGGACGCTCGAACGAATCGAAACCGATCAGCCGCTCGCGCGGGCCGAAGACGACAGCGTCCGCCGTGACCATTTCCGTGTACAGCCGCGCGCGGCGGGTAAGGAGCCTATGGAACACGCGGCAATGACGGTCGGTCCAATCCATCATCGGCGCGATGGAGAACCGCCAGGGCGAAGGCGAGCGATATGACATCGTTTGCATCTCAATATAGTCAGGCGGCTTCCGCCGCCGCTCGTCATGCCCGGCCTCGAGCCGGGGCATCCAGGCGGCGTCTTCGGTGATTATAGGCGGACGTCGGCCCTGGATGCACGGGTCAATCCCCGGATCAAGTCCGGGCACGTGCATGACGAAAACTGAAAGCGCAGCGCTCATTTGGGCGTCGCCTTATGACGGTGAGGTCCTTGATTTTGAATTCCTTGCGCCCGATCGCGCTGGCCTCATACCAATGTATCTCAGCCAGTGAACGGAGCCACCGGATAATCGAACGCGGGCGGGACGTTCGTCCGCCCCGACAGCAAGGAGACTGGGTTTGGCCGCCATCCTCACGCAGGAACTCGCATCGCGTTTCGCGCGCATCGCGCTCGGCCACGTCACGCGCGAATATCCCAACAAACCCGGGCATATTCTTCGAGGACCGCAGGACGCGCGAACGCCGCGTGAGCTCCATCCGCTGTTCTTCGGCAGCTTTGATTGGCATTCGTGCGTCCACGGCTATTGGCTGCTCACTCGATTGTGCCGGCGCTTTCCCGGGCTTCCGGAACGCAGTGAAATCAAGTCCCTGCTGGACCTCCAGTTCACGCCCGAGAACGTACTCGGGGAACTCGATTATTTCAGAACCGCCGACGCGTTCGAGCGGCCCTATGGCTGGGCCTGGCTGCTCATGCTGGCCTCCGAGCTCGAGCCGCATGAAAATGCAGCTGGCCAGCGCTGGGCCGCGGCGCTGGCGCCGTTGGCGGAGTTCCTCGCCGCCCGATTCCTCGCCTTCCTGCAGGTTGCGACCTATCCGGTGCGGAGCGGGGCGCATTTCAACAGCGCCTTCGCAGTCACTCTGGCTTGGGAGTACGCTCGAATACCCGGGGATGACAGACTGAAAGCGGCCTTGCGCGAGAAGACCCGGGCGTGGTTCGAACGGGATGCCGACTGTCAGGC
>DASXYQ010000192.1:0-5171 GCA_036502445.1 Roseiarcus sp.
GGTCGACTGGGCGATGCGTTACGGCAAGCCTTCGATAGCGAACCGCCTCGCCGCGTTGCAGACCGCCGGCTGCGACCGAATCCTGCTGGTCCCGCTCTATCCGCAATATTGCGCGGCGAGCTCCGCGACGGTCTGCGACAAGGCGTTCGATGCGCTGAAGAAGATGCGCTGGCAGCCAACCCTTCGCGTCGCCGGGCCGTATTTCGACGATCCCGCCTATATCGGCGCGCTCGCTGCTTCGACCCGGACCTCGCTGGCCAGGCTCGACTTCGAACCGGAAGTGATGCTCGCCTCGTTCCATGGCATCCCGCAGGCCTATTTCGAGAAGGGCGATCCCTATCCTTGCCATTGCGCGAAGACGACGCGGCTGCTGCAAGACGCGCTGGGTCTTCCGCCTGATCGGCTGCGCATGACGTTCCAGTCGCGCTTCGGCCGCGCGGAATGGCTGAAGCCCTACACCGATCACACCGTCCGGAGCCTCGCCCGCGAGGGCGTGAAGCGCCTCGCCGTTCTGACCCCGGGCTTCGCCGCGGACTGCCTGGAGACGCTGGAGGAGATCGGCGTGGAAAACGCCGAGTATTTCCACGCGGCTGGCGGCGAGAAGTTCGCGGCCCTGCCGTGCCTCAACGACAGCGGCGAGGGGATGGCCGTGCTGGAGACGATCGCGCGGCGGGAACTGGCGGGGTGGGTGTGACACCTTCCCCGGAAGGCGGAAGGGATGCCCGCCTCACCCTGCGAGCATTTTGGCGAGCAGGAAACCCGAACCCGCGCCGGTTCCTGCGCCCGGCCATGTCGAGGCGCCGCAGAGGTAGAGGTTCTTCATTGGCGTGCGATAGCGCGACCAGCCAGGCACGGGTCGGAGGAAGAAATTCTGATCGAGATGATGGCTGCCGGAGAGATTGTCGCCGCCGATGAGATTGGGGTTTTCCAGCTCCAGGTCGAGAGGCGAGAAGACCGCCTGCCCGAGGATGCGCCCTCGAAGCCCCGGCGCATGCGACTCGAGTATGTCGAGCACGCGCTCCGCGTAGGGGGCCTTGGCCTCGACCCAGGTCCTTGCGGCGATCTCGCCTTTCGCGTCGCCTGATATTTCGGCCGGCAGCACGCGCACCTGCACCCAGAGCACGTGCTTGCCCGCCGGCGCGCGCGTGGGATCGATCGCCGTGGGTTGGCCGACGACCAGCGCGGGTTCGGCCGGCAGCAATCCCGCCGACGCCTCCGCATAAACCCGCGCCATCATTTCGAGATCGGGCGCGACATGCACATAGGCAAAGCGTTGCAAGTCGGCGCCGGCTCGCCAGTCGGGCAACCCGTCCAGCGCCAGATGGATCATCATCGTTCCCGGTCCGGCGCGGAAAGCCGCTACGCTTCGGTCGAAGCCGGCCCGCGCCGGGTCCGGGGCGAGCAATTTGTTGAATACCAGCTTGGGGTGCGCGTTGGCTATCACGGCGCGCCTGGCTTCGAGCCGGCGCCCGTCGGCGAGCGTCACGCCGGTCGCGCGGCCGGAACCCGTCTCGATGCGCGCGACCGGCGCACCCAGGAGGACCTCGCCGCCCTTCGCCTTCAGCATCCCTACCATCGCCGAGATGATCGTTTCCGCGCCGCTTTTCCCGATCACCATGCCAAAATTCTGGTTCACCATGCATTCGAGATAGGGAAACAGCGCGCCGCCGGCGACGTCGGGCGCGAAATCGAGGTGCAGCCCCCAAGCCGCCATCATCGCCTTCACCTTGGGATGGGAGAAGCGCGCGTCGAGAAAATCTCGCGGCGTCGCCAGCAGCAGCCGCAGCGTCTCCAAGATCCAGCCCGAGCCCCTCTGTCGCCAAGCCTTCCAAACGACCTTCCCGGCCGCCAGCGAGGGCATCGGCGAGCCCAGAAGCGCGAAGATATGGGGAGCGTCGAGCCCGAAGCGCGCGACGAGATCGCGCCACGCCCGGGCGTCGGCGGCCGAAAGCGCTGAAATGCCCGCGACCGTCGTCTCAAGGTCCTGACTGACTCCGAGGAACGTGCCATCGCGAAACACGCTCGCGAAACAATCCGTCGTCGGCGCGAACGCGAGCCCATGCGCCAACAGGGCCTCCTTGTGGGCGGCGAAGAAGCCCGACCCGGCGAACATCGAAAGGTTCATCGCGCAGAGGTCATGACGGAACCCCGGCAGCGTCAGCTCTCGCGTCTTGACCGCGCCGCCTGGCTCGCCGTTGGCCTCGACGACGGCGACCGACCACCCCTTCTCGGTCAGTCGCGCCGCCGCCGCCAGACCATTGTGGCCGGCGCCGATCACTACGGCGTCATATCGCATCGCTCGCCCTCCGAATCGGATGTTCGGCCTCGCCGCCGCGGGGCGACAATACATGCATTTCCACGCGACGGTCGCTGCGCCGCGGCGAGCGGGGTTCCACGGCCTGGGGGGAGAAGGTGGCGCCGCAGGGCGTCGAAGACGCCCGTCATTCGACGGACTATGCTGCCGGGTGAGGGCCGTCGTAATCCCCACGGCCCCCCCACGGCCTCTACCGTCGGGTTCAGGGCCGGCCGGCGGCCGGCCAAAAGTGATATCGGAAGTCTCCGGGGTGTGTCGGATCGCAACCTCAGTCTGCCACACGACCGGCCGCTATGCCCGCCATGAAATCTTAGCTTCTCTCGCAATGACGGAGGGCGGCGTAGACCACGGTCACTCCAGATCGAAGCGAACTTTCTGCGCGCCTTCCCAGAGGGTCTTGCGGCCGAGCGGGTAAAGATTGTCGAGGCCCGATGTCAATGTGATGAAGTGGTTGCCCGCCAACTGGCCGACCTTGGAGGCGAAGCGCACGCCGCCATAGGCGAGTAGAATTTCGGTCTCGCTGACGCCGCCGGGATAGAGAATGATCTGGCCAGGCGCGGGATAGCTGGTGTGGTTCTCATAGCCCACATTGAAGTCATAGTCGCCGAGCGGAATCCAAACGCCCTCGCCGCTCCAGCGAACGTGGACCACTTGGCTCTCGAACGGCATTCGCGCGAGGAAGGTTTCGCACGTCTTCGGCGCCAAACTCGTCTCCAGGCGGGCGCCGAAAACGAAGGGACCCGCGGTAACCTTTAGATTCGTCATGTCAGGCATGCCTCCGTATCGCGCATGGTCGGGCCGCCCGCGATTCCCTTTCCCGACTTCATCTCCGCCCCATCGAAGAGGCCTACGCCCGACACCTCCCCGTGAAGGACGGGGAGGGCAGACTTACCGCAACGCGGCGGTAAAGCGTTGGATCTTGTGACAGGCTTCTTCGAGAGTCCCGAGCGAGGTCGCGTAGGAGACGCGGAAATTCGGTCCCAGCCCAAAGGCCGAACCCTGCACCGCGGCGACGCCTTCGGCCTCCAGCAATTCGGCGACGAAGTCCTCGTCGGTTTCGATTCGCTTGCCCGACGGGGCTTTCCGGCCGATCGCGCCCGCGCAGGAGGGGTAGACGTAGAACGCGCCCTCGGGGCTCGGACACTTCAGGCCCTTCGCCTGATTCAGCATGGAGACGACGAGGTCCCGCCGCTCCTCGAACGCCTTGCGGCGCACCGGGACGAGGTCCTGCGGGCCATTGAGCGCCTCGACTGCCGCCCATTGCGCGATCGTGCACGCGCCCGAGGTCTGCTGGCCCTGCACCATGTCCATCGCCTTGATCAATTGCGCCGGGCCCGCGGCGTAGCCGATGCGCCAGCCGGTCATCGCATAGGACTTGGAGACGCCGTTCATCGTCAGCGTGCGCTCGTACAGGCCGGGCTCGACCTGCGCGGGCGTCGTGAAGACGAAATCGCCATAGACGAGATGCTCGTAGATGTCGTCGGTCAGCACCCAGACATGGGGATGCCGCATCAGCACATCCGTGAGCGCCCTCAACTCCTCGCGCTTGTAGGCCGCTCCCGACGGGTTCGAGGGCGAGTTGAGCACGAGCCACTTGGTGCGCGGTGTGATCGCACGCTCGAGGTCTTCGGCCTGCAACTTGAACTCGTTCGCGAAGGTCGTCTGCACGATCACCGGCTCGCCGCCGTTGATAAGCACCATTTCAGGATAGCTGACCCAATAGGGCGCGGGGATGATCACCTCGTCGCCCTTGTTCATTGTAACGAGGAACGCGTTGTAGAGGATCTGCTTGCCGCCGGTCGCGACGATCGTGTCGCTCGCCTTGTATTCGAGCCCGTTCTCACGCCTGAACTTGGCCGCGATCGCCTCGCGCAGCGGCGGGATGCCGAGCACAGGCGGATACTTGGTTTCGCCCCTGCGGATCGCCTCGATCGCGGCCTGCTTGACGTTGTCGGGCGTGTCGAAATCCGGCTCGCCGACCGAAAGCGAAATCACATCGCGCCCATTGGCTTTGAGATCGCGCGCCTTTTGCGTCACCGCGATGGTCGCGGAGGGCTTAACGCGGGAAAGGACGTCGGCGATGAAGGCCATGAGAGGGGTTCCTGGATCTCGCTTTCGGCAGAAAGCGGCGCACCATAGTTTCGTCGGCGCGAGGCCGCAACCCGGCGGGCGATGGGCTTGGTCTATATCGACGACGCGACAACAATGCGGGGGTCATCCTCGCGGACGCGAGGATCCAGCACGCCCCGACCCTGTCTGGCTTGCGACCTTCGCGACAGCGACCGCCTCCGGGCTAAGGCCGCCCCACGGCTGGATACCCACTTTCGCTGTGGCCGAAGCGGAGAAACATCGCGGTTAAGACCGAGGGGGATCAAAAGGCCTCGCGAGGCGGTCATGCTCGCTGAGATGCCGCGGCTTGAGCCTGCTCAGCGTCTCGCCCCCGGCTTGGCGAATTTGACGCCGACCGATCGCTCGCCTCGCCAGACCACGTTGACTTCGCCGAGACTGCGCGAAGCGTCGATCTGCAATGTGAAGGCGTCGGGCATCTCGACATCGATTTTCACCGGCCGCACTTGGGCGCCGCCGTCGGAAATGTCGAGGATCTGGCAGTCGACCACGGGCAATACGCCGCCGGGATCGGCCCAGGCGGGAATGTTCTGGATCTTGCGATCTTTATCGCGGCGATCGTTGTCGCCGGAAAAATCGTCGATTTCGTTGTCCAAACTCGCCCCCCTAAATTTGGGTTCATTCCTAGAGCGCGGCAGTGCCTGTAGATACGATCAGCCATTGCAGGAGAATAGCCAGAGGTGATTTGGCGCGTCGTTTACAAAGGATTACCGCGACGGTCTGGACATCT
>DASXYQ010000193.1:0-2342 GCA_036502445.1 Roseiarcus sp.
GCTTTCGGAGAGTGCGCGCTCGCTGACGATTCCGAGCTATTGCGCCGGCGTCGAACCGTGTCCGGCGCTCTGTCATACCCCGGCCGAGGTCGAGGGGTCGCCCGACGATTTCGTGTCACTCGCGTCCTATGGACACGCGCCGCGAGCCGTCTATGGCCGCGGGGCGAGGTATTTCTTCGGCCGGCGGCCGGCCACTCCGAATTCCTTTGGCCGGCGGCCGGCCAATCCGCATTTCGTCGGCCGGCGACCCGCCGGTCCGAACCTCGCTGGCTTGCCATCGGTCAATCCGAATTTCGCCGGCTTGCCGCCGGCCAATCTGACGATGCCGCCGCTCATCCACCCAAAGAACGTCTATTCCGAAACCGGGGCGGAAAACTTCAGCCCCGCGACGGCGGGAGCGTTGTCGCGCGTCTATGCGCCCAACCTCAAGACCGGCAAGGTCGACGTCATCGACCCCGAAACCTTCGAGGTCGTCGACAGTTTCGTCGCCATCCCGAGCGCGGAACACATCGTACCCTCCTGGGATTTGCAGACGCTCTGGGTTTCCGGCGACGTCAGCTATCGCGGCGGATCCGCCTCCGTGATGCCGATCGACCCGAAGACCGGCAAGCCGGGCCAGGCGATCCGCGTGCCGGATTCCTACAACATGTATTTCACGCCGGACGGCCGGTCCGCGATCATCGTCGCCGAGGCGATGCGGCGGCTCGAATTCCGCGATCCCCACACGATGGCGCTGCAGGGCTACATCAGCGTGCCGACCTGCCAGGGCATCAACCACGCCGAATTCTCGCTCGACGGATCCTACGCGATCTTCACCTGCGAATACAACGACAGGCTCGCCAAGATCGATCTCGTCCACCACAAACTCGCCGGCGTGCTGCAATTGTCGCCCCGGCACATTCCCCAGGACATTCGCGTCGCGCCCGACGGTTCGGCCTATTATGTCGCCGACCTGCTTCAGGATGGCGTCATCGTGATCGACGGCGACGCGTTCAAGGAGACCGACTTCATCAAGACGGGCGTCGGCACGCACGGACTCTATCCGAGCCGCGACGGCAAGAGCCTCTACATCTCCAATCGCGGCACGCACAACCTCGCCGGCGTCCACTTGGGCGACGGCAGCGTCTCCGTGCTGGATTTCGCGACGCGCAAGATCGTCGCGAACTGGACGATACCCGGCGGCGGCAGCCCCGACATGGGCAATGTCAGCGCGGACGGCAAGTGGCTATGGCTGTCGGGCCGCTACGACGGCGTTGTCTACGCCTTCAACACGACGGATGGCTCGGTCAAGACGATCCCCGTGGGCGGCATGCCGCACGGCCTGACCGTGTGGCCGCAGCCGGGCCGGTATTCGCTCGGGCATACCGGGAATATGCGGTAGGCCGCCGCGACCCGGCCGCGCTACCTTCGCACGCGCACCACGTGCCCGCCGCTGGTCCGCCCCGGCGCCGGGCGATCGGGAAAATACCGCGCGGCGATCTGGTTCGGGCCGAGGTCCTCGATCTCGCCAAATCCGAGCGCCCGCAGTTTTTCATGCAGCACGGGCGTTTCGAAATAGCTTCGAAACGCCTCGCCAGCGGCCGCCACCCGCTGCGAGAGGCGCTCGTGGAACTCCCGTGAAGCCGGATCCGCGTTCGTCTCGACCGGATTGGCGTAATCGAACACGACCTCGCCGCGGGGCAGCTTCGCGACGAAGGCGAGCGTCGCGAAAATCGCCTGCTCCGTCAGATAGGGAACGACGCCGAGCCAGAGGAAGAAGGCGCGCCGATTCGGATCGAAGCCGACCGCGCGAAGCGAGTCGCCGAGTTCGGCGAGCTCGAAATCGCAAAGGGCGAATGGCAGATGTGCCGGCGATGCGATGCCGACCGCCGCGAGCCGTCTGCGCTTCTCGGCTTGCGTCGGGGATGATCGACCTCGAACACGCCCAATTCGTCGTTTCCCTCGAGGCGGTAGGCGAACGTGTCGAGCCCGGCGCAGAGCACGACGATCTGCCGCGCGCCCTCTTCGATCGCCTGCCGCGCCGCCTCCTCGGCGATGCGACTCCGCGCCGCGATGAATGCGCGCAGACCGCGGCGGGCCGGATTTTCCCTGGCCTCCGCGAGTATGGCGGGGGCGTCCTCGCCCAGGATGGGCAACGCGAGCGGATCAGCGAAAATCCGGCCGCCCTCGAGAACCTGGTGCGCCGCGCGATGGCCGGCGGCGCCGAGCGCGGTGCGAGAGAATTGGCCTGACAGCATGGGGGAAGGCTAGCGCGTGCGGGGGCGGCTGTCGACCGCGGGACGGTGAGCGAACCTGGTGACGCAGGCTTGCGGCGGCGTTCTTTTTTGCTATCATACACGTCG
>DASXYQ010000194.1:0-6031 GCA_036502445.1 Roseiarcus sp.
CGTTCATCGGCGACGCCCCCGCCGCCGGCCCCGGTCCGGCGATGCGCAAACGCCTCGCCGGCTTCGCGGAGACGCTGCGAGGCGCGGGCTTCGCGATCGGCCACGCCGAAGTGCAGGATGCGGCGCGCATTCTGGCGACGCCGCTCGCCAAGCGGCCCGAGCGGCTGCGCACGGCGCTGAGGGCGCTGTTTTCGTCGCGCCACTCCGATCTCGCGCGCTTCGATGAACTGTTCGAAGCGTTCTGGCGCGGACGAGGCGCGAAGCGGGCGACGAGGGTCACCGCGCAGGGCTTGGCTTCACGGTCGCCGCGCAAATTCGAAGCGGGACCGGGCCTCGAGCATCGGCAGGGCGGCTTGCCGGAGACTGTAGACGCGCCGTCTATCGATGACGGCTCCGCCGGAGGCCGAGGCCGCAAGGGCGGAGCGTCCGCGTACGAGTCGATCTCGACAAAGGACATCCGCGCGCTCGGCGCGGAGAAGGATCGCGCCGAGGCGCTCGTCCTCGCCGAACGCCTCGCCCGGCGCATGCGCGCACGGCTGACGCGCCGCGAGCGTGCCCGCCGCAGCGGCCGGCGGCTCGACCTTCGCTCGACGATCCGCCACAGCGTCGCCCACGGCGGCGAGCCGATCGAGCTGAAGTTCCGCCGGCGCAAGCCGAAGCCGCTGCGCCTCGTCGTGCTGCTCGACGCCTCCGGCTCGATGGAGCCCTACACCGCCTTCTTCACCCGCTTCGTGCATGCGGTTTCGCTGTCGTTCCGCGAATCCGAAGCGTTTCTGTTTCATACACGTCTCGCGCAGGTGTCCACGGCGTTGCGCGAGCGCGATCCCTCGCGCGCGCTCGACCGGCTCGCGCTGATGGCCGAGGGCGTCGGCGGCGGCACCAAGATTGGCGAATGCCTCGCCGCGTTCAACCGCTGGCATGCGCGGCGGGTGATCAACTCCCGCACCTGCGTGATGATCTTGTCCGACGGCTACGACACCGGCGCGCCCGAGTTGCTCGCGGCGGCGATGCGCGGCCTGCGCCGACGATGCAAACGCATCGTCTGGCTCAATCCGCTGCTCGGCGCGGACGCGTACGAGCCGAGCGCGCGAGGGATGCAGGCCGCCTTGCCGTTCGTGGATCTGTTCGCGCCCGCCCGCGACATCGACAGCCTTGCGGCGCTGGAACCCTATCTAGCGAGGATTTGAGATGAGCGTCCTCGATCGAGCAGCCCATCGACAGGGGCACGGCGACACGTTCGCGTTGGCCACGGTGGTGCGGACGGTGTCGGTCACCGCGGCCAAGGCGGGCGCGAAGGCGCTGATCAATCCGGACGGTTCGATCGAGGAAGGCTGGATCGGCGGCGGCTGCGCGCGGGCGGCGGTGCTTAAGGCGGCGCGCCAGTGCATGGTCGACGGCCAGTCGCGGCTGGTCTCGATCGCGCCCAAGGACCTCTTGGCCGATCTCGGGGTCTCGCCGGGCGAGGATCGTGCGGGCGTGCTCTACGCCGACAACGCCTGCCCCAGCCAGGGCACGATGGATATTTTCGTCGAGCCGGTCCTGCCGCCGCCGCGATTGCTGATCCTCGGCGCTTCCCCGGTGGCGGTCGCGCTGGCGAAACTGGCGCCGACCATGGGCTTCGAGGTCACGGTCGCAGCGCCGGCGGCGGAACTTGACCGTTTCGAAGACTGCGCGAAGGTCGAGGGCTTGTTCGCGCCGCCGGATTGGGGGCGGGAGGCCTTCGTCGTCGTTTCCACCCAAGGCGCCGGCGACCGCGCGGCGCTGAAAACCGCCGCGGCGATGGAAGCCCGCTATCGCGCCTTCGTCGGATCGCGCCGCAAGGCGGAGACGCTGCGCCGGGAACTCGCCGCCGAGGGCGTCCCCGTCGCCCGGCTCGCCGCCATCAAAGCCCCCGCCGGCCTCGACATCCACGCGATCACGACCGAGGAGATCGCCCTCTCGATCCTGGCCGAAATGGTCGCGGCGCGGCGGCGCGCCCAGCAGGCGCCGGAGGCGGACCCTTCGAATGGGGGAGAAGCCCGTGACTGACACCTCGCCTTGCCGGTCCTTCGTGGTGGGCGCTGCGCGGCAGGAGCGACCGGACGAAGTAGGTGAGAACTCGTGAAAATTGCCCCGTATCGGGACTTTTCAAGGGTTTGCAAGTAGGAAAATTTCCGTCGCCCTCTACCGAGCCGCGATTGCACGAATTCAACGATTGTATAACGTAAATAACAACACGTCCCTGTAGGCGCCGCACGGAAGCGTCTTCGACTGGCCTGCCGTTCTACGCCGCGATGACACCGAAATCGTAACGAAGAATCGCGGCCAGGGGCGCTTGCTCCGGCAGTTCGTCGCGCTTTGCGGACAGCACGCGCGCGCCGGTCAAGAGCGCGCGTCGGGCGATCTCGTCGACGACGCTGTAGGTCTCCGCGTCATCGCGGACCGCATAGGTCACGCTGCCGTCAATTTCGCTGACCACGCCGGGGACGACTGCGTCGAGATCGACCAGCAGGGCTTCGACGGCGCCGGCGGTGGCGGCGTGCGCCGTGTAGGATATTTCCGTGGTCGCGCGGTTCGGCTTCAATTCTTCGAATCGCGCGATGATTTCCTTCAGATCGCGCTCAAAGAGCCGATCGAGCATCGGTAGCGCCAGATCGGCGATTTGCCTGTCGCTCTGGTGCGTGACGTCCGGGAGAAGGGCGTCGTTCAGCAGATGCGGATAGCTGTTGATCGAGCGGAATATCGAGGCGATCGGTTCGGCCGCGGCGAGGACCAGCGGTGCGGCGCTGCCCGCCAGGGCGCCGCTCACGGCCTCATCGACCTGACGCGCGTATTGCTCCAGCAGGACCTTCTCGCCTTCGAGGTTTTGCAGCCGTTTGCGCGGCGCCCGGACATGAACCGAGGGACGGTGCGTAGCCTGCTCGGCGTTCTTCGGCAGGTGGGAAATATCGAGCTCCGCCGGCGGAAGGTTCGCGACCACATGGAGCAGCCGCGCGCTCTCCTCCGCCAGCGCCAGCACGAACAGATGAGTTGGCGTCGTCATAGCGCGCAGGAGCGGCGTCAAATGGTAGCGATCCGCCGCCTCGACGAGCGGCTTCGGCGAAATCGGCAGCCGGAAAGCGTGCAGATCGTCCGGCGTCGCCAGCACGCCGAGGCCATGCGCCGGTCGCTTCCAGAACTCGTCGTACTCGTTCGGCTTTTTGTGCTGGAGCTTGCGGATATGATCGAGGTCCTGGACATTGACCTCGTCCGCCTCGGCGAAATGGCTGAGCTGAGCTTCCAGCGATTCCAGGCGCCGTTTGTCCTTCCCGGCCTCGACCAATTGCGCCAGCGCGCTTTTGGCGGCGTCCTTGAGCGCGATCCGGTTGGCGCGGGCGTCTTGGACACGCGCCGATGTCGGGATGTAGAGAGAAACGCAGATGTCGCCGCGCGTTGCGGCCAACGCCTTGAAATCGGAGAGGGTTGGAATGTCGATGTGAAGCATCGGCCATCCTCGCCCCCCTCGACCCCCGTTCGCCTTGATGACCGTCAACTCCGGAATTGATCGCTGAAATCGGAACGAACAAATGCCGCCTCAAAGCGCCGGAATCCTGCTTTTTCGCCGAACGGGCGGCATAGTTCAGTTTCTACTGGTGCATCCGGGCGGTCCGTTCTGGGCCAAGAAGGACGCGGGGGCCTGGTCGATCCCGAAGGGTCTCTACGAAGAGCCCGAGAACGCGGTCGACGCCGCGAGACGAGAGT
Organism: Roseiarcus sp.; assembly: GCA_036502445.1. Taxonomy (GTDB): domain Bacteria; phylum Pseudomonadota; class Alphaproteobacteria; order Rhizobiales; family Beijerinckiaceae; genus Roseiarcus. The sequence continues at coordinate 3,721 of DASXYQ010000194.1, forward strand.
TTTGGGAGGAGACCGGCGTCACGATCACGACCGATCTCGTCGAACTCGGAAAATTCAAGCAGCCGGGCGGCAAAGTCATTTCGGCCTGGGCCGCCGAGAGCGACTTCGACGTCGCCGAGTTGCGAAGCAACTCCTTTATGCTGGAGTGGCCGCCGAAGTCGGGAAAGCGAAAAGAGTTTCCCGAAGTCGATCGCGCCGGCTGGTTCTCGCTCACCGAAGCCGCGACGAAAATCACGAAAGGCCAGCTCCCCATCCTGATGAAGCTGGCGGCCGAGCTGGGCGTGGATGTTTCTTGGGGTGGGGTCTGAGACGTCACCGGCGTAGGCAAATCGGCGAGAGGGTACGCGCCAGCGCCTCGGCGCGATTCTCTGGGAAACCGCTTCCGTTTGTGGTAGCAAGCAGCAAAGTCCGCGCAAAAAGAGGACGCGCTGATGAACGTCGCTCTCCATTCCCGCAGCACCCAAGCCGCCGAAGGCCTGCCCCGCCGCCGGTTTACTGTCGCCGAGGTCGAGGCGATGGTCGCCGCCGGGATCATGGACGAGGACGAGCGGGTCGAGCTGATCGGGGGGGAGCTGGTTCCGATGTCGTCCAAGGGCATTCATCACGAGGCTCTCAAGGTCGCGCTCAACGACCATTGGGTCGGCTTGCGGTCGCGGACCTGCGTCGTCGCTCCGGAGACCACGTTTCGCCTTTCGGACGACACGTTCCTCGAGCCCGATTTCGTAGTCTATCCCCGCGCGTCGCGGCTCAAATCGCTTTCACAGTCGAACGTGCTCCTCGTCGTCGAAGTCGCCGACTCCTCGCTGGGTTACGATAGAGGGCGCAAGGCCGCGCTCTACGCGAGCTTTGGCGTGCGCGAACTCTGGGTGATCGACGCCGTCAAGCGCGCGACGCGCGTTTTCCGCAAGCCTTCCGCAGAGGGATACGGCGAAACGCTCGATTTTGGCGAGTCGGATCTGTTGACGCCCGAGTTCGCGCCCCCTGAATTCGCGTTGCGGCTCGACGAACTCGAGTCGCTTTAGCTCGAGGGGCGGCGATGCGGGCCATGGCGCATCCGCCTCGCGTCGGACAAACGCGACCGTCAGGCCGTCGCGACCGCGAGCGTCGGGGCGAGGCCGCCGAAGCGGCGTTCGCGGCTGCGGAAATCCGCGATCACGCCGGCGAGATTCGTAGGCGTGAAGTCGGGCCACATCACGTCCAAAAACGCCAACTCGGCATAGGCGCATTCCCAGAGCAGGAAATCGGATAGACGCTTTTCGCCGCCGGTCCGAATCAAAAGATCGACGTCGGGCCCACTCGCGTCGTCCTCCGCGGACTGCGAGATCAGCCGGCCAATCCTGTCGCGGCTGGGTGGGTCGCGGCCCGATCCCGCGACCAGTATGCGGGAGATCGCGTCCCGCGCGGAGTAGTCGACCGCGACCCGCAAGTGAAGGCGATCGCCGTCGGCCGTGGCCGCCTCGACGCGAGATATCTCATCGGAAAGCCCCGAAGGCAGACGATCTCGGCGCCCGATCACCGTAAGCCGTGTTCCCTTTCGCGCCTGACGCTCCGCCTCGTTGCCGAGATAGGAACTGAACAGTCGCATCAAAGCGTCGACTTCGGCCGCTGGTCGTCGCCAGTTGTCCGAGGAAAAAGCGAAAACCGTGAGCTTCTTCACCCCGAGTTGCGGGGCGGCTTCGACAATGCGGGTCAGAGCCTTGACGCCGGCCCGATGCCCGGCGGTTCGGGGCAACCCTCGCCGCGTCGCCCAACGTCCGTTGCCGTCCATGATGATCGCGACATGCATCGTGCGCCGACTCCTCAGCTTTGCTATGCAAAGCCCGCGTGCAAAAAAATGGAAGGCTCACGCCTTCGAAAGCTCGCCTTCCTCCGGCCGCCTTTCGGCTAAGCTCATCGCGTCGCTCGCGTCGCGGAGGACCTTTTCGAGCACCTGGAGATATTCGAGGTAGCGTCGACGCCCACGCCCTGTGATCCGGCACACGGTCTGGGGGCGATTGTTGGGGAAGCTCTTGACGATCTCCACCATGCCTTCCTCCTCCAGCACGTCGAGATGCCGGCTGAGATTTCCGTCGGTCAACCCGCACATCTGCTTGAGATTGCCGAACACGATCCCTTTCGGATGGGCGATGAGAGAGGTCAGAATCCCGAGGCGGGCGCGCTCGTGGATGACGCGATCGAGTCCTTCGTAGGCGAACGGAGGCGGGAGCTCGCGGAGGGTCACGATTCGTCACCCTGACTTCGGTAGCTCGCCCACAGCAAACCCGCCGCAAGGAATTCGCCAATCGCGAAGGGAAGGCCCATTGCCCAGGGG
>DASXYQ010000195.1:0-4732 GCA_036502445.1 Roseiarcus sp.
ATCGAAGGCCTGACGAAGGTGTTCTATCCCGAGGCCTCGAACACGGTGGTCTTCGTCATCATGGCGATCGTCCTCCTCATCCGCCCGTCGGGCCTGTTCGGCAGGGTCGCCTGACATGAGCGTCAAGACCCTTCCCATCCCCGCCACGCGTTTCACCCGGGAGGAGCGCGACGCGGGGGTCGCTTTTCTCGTCATGCTGGCGCTGATCGTCGCCGGGCCGTTCATCGCCTATCCCTTCTTCGTGATGCAGATGCTCTGCATCGCGCTGTTCGCCTGCGCCTTCAATCTCTTGATCGGCTACGTCGGCCTGCTCTCGTTCGGCCATGCGATGTTTCTCGGCATGGCGAGCTACGTCGGCGCGCACGCCGCGAAGGTCTGGGGTCTCGAGCCGGAACTCGCCATTCTCTGCGGCGTCGCCAGCGCCGCGGCGCTGGGGCTGGTCACGGGCGCGCTCGCGATCCGCAGTCAAGGCATCTATTTCGCGATGATCACGGTCGCGTTCTCCCAGATGATCTATTTCTTCTGCGTCGAGGCGCCGTTCACCCATGGCGAGGACGGCATCCAGTCGGTGCCGCAGGGCTTCGCCTTCGGCCTGATCGATCTGTCGAAGCCGTCGCTGCTCTATGTCTTCGTGGCGGCGATTTTTCTGCTCGGGTTCTTTCTCGTCTATCGCACGATCAATTCGCCGTTCGGCGAAATTCTCAAGGCGATCCGCGAGAACGAGCCGCGCGCGATCTCGCTGGGCTATCGCGTCGCTCGCTATAAGCTCGCTGCGTTCGTCCTTTCGGCTTCGCTCGCCGGGCTCGCCGGCGCGACCAAGGCGATCGTGGTGCAGAACGCCTCGCTGACCGACGTCAGTTTCTCGACCTCGGGGGAAGTCGTGCTGATGACCCTGCTGGGCGGCATGGGCACGCTCTACGGCCCCGTCGTGGGCGCGATCGTCGTCGTCTCGATGGAGAACTATCTCGCGCAGTTCGGCCAATGGGTCACGGTGATCCAAGGCGCCATTTTCGTCGCCTGCGTGCTGCTGTTCCGGCGCGGCATCGTGGGCGAGATCGGCAAGGCGATCGGGTGGTCGATATAGGGGCGCGTGGTCCAGCTCAGATAGCCTTTAGAGCTGTGGCGAGCGGCAGGAAAAGCGACGTGGGGCGACTTTCAAAAGGCGTGAACAGAAACCGGCGGTAAAACGCGATAGCGGCTTCGTCGATCGCGTCGGCGCAGAGCGCATAGACTCCGATCTGGGACGTCCCTACCCGCACGATCGCATCGCGAAGGAGCATCGCGCCTATCTCCTGGCCACGAAACCCTATGTCGCGGCCGAGCCAGCCAATGAGAGCCGCCGGGACAGTCGGACAGCGCGGCAGCTTGCGCGCCAGCTCCGGCGGTATGTCCGTAAGCGGGATATGGGTCGCCGACAGCGAATAGAACCCCGCCAAGCGGTTCGTCTCCTTCTCGACCAGGACGTAGCAATGGGCGTAATTGCGCTTCACGTCCTGCGAGACGATAGTGCGAAAGTAGGCGTCGATCCTGTCGTTTCCGCTCGCGAACGCGGTCCGGTCGTGTTTGCCGAGCGCTTCCGAATAGAACAGCGTCAACGAACCTCGACGAGCTCGGAGTGGAGCTTGGTCGCCCGGCGCAAGGCGTCATTCGGGGCCGGTGGATTGATCAACGCTTCGGCGAAGCGACGCTGATCTTCCATCGACAGCCGGATGATTTCTGTCTCGGCGATCGTGCGATGAGCCTCTTTACGGACCGCTTCGACGACGAAGTCGCTGACGCTGCGACCCTGGAGTTCCGCCGCGCGCTTCACAACGGCGAGCGTGTCGGGCGCGATGCGGGCCTCGAGGCGGGAAGACCGGTTGGATTGCTGGGGCATCAACGCCTCACTTTCTCGTTCAGTGTACGTCAACTCCCCGGACAAAAGCAAGGAACATCACGGAGAGTCTCTCCCTTCTCCCGCTCTTTGGGTCGAAAGACGCCCGTCTTTCGACGGGCTATGGCGCCGGATGAGGGTCGTCGTAATTGCCGCGCCCCTCACCCCAACCCTCTCCCGCAAGAGCGGGAGAGGGGGATTCTCACCAGCGGCGGCGCCGAAAGCCGTGGCCTCGTGGGCGCCGCTCTACACCACCAACACCGTCGAACCGGTGGTCTTGCGGCTCTCCAGGTCGCGATGCGCGCGTGCGGCGTCCTTCAGCGGATAGGTCTGGCCGATCTCGACCTTCACCTTGCCCGACAGCACGGCCTCGAACAGGTCCTTCGCCATCGCCAGCATGTCGGCGCGTTTAGCCGCATAGGTGTTGAGCGTCGGCCGCGTGAAGAAGAGCGAGCCCTTCTGTCCGAAAATGGCGAGATCGACCGGACCGACCGGGCCCGAGGACTGACCGAACAAGACCATGACGCCAGTGGGGCGAAGGCAGTCGAGCGACTTGAAGAAAGTATCCTTGCCGACGCTGTCGTAGACGACCGGGACCTTCTCGCCCTTGGTCAGTTCCTTCACGCGCTCGACGAAATCCTCTCGCGTGTAGACGACGGGGTAGTCGCAGCCATGCGCCTTGGCGAGTTTGGCCTTCTCGTCGTTGCCGACGGTGCCGATCACCGTGGCGCCCAGCGCCTTCGCCCATTGGCACGCGATGAGGCCGACGCCGCCCGCCGCGGCGTGGAATAGAATCGTCTCGCCCTTCCCGACCTTATGGACTTGGCGAATCAGATAGTGCGTCGTCAAGCCCTTGAGCATGATGGCGGCGGCCTGTTGATCGCTGATGCCGTCCGGCAGCACGACCAGCCGGTCGGCGGGCATGATGCGCTCTTCGGAATAGGCCCCCAGCGGCCCTGTGCCATAGGCGACCCGATCGCCGGGCTTGACGTCGGTAACGCCGGGACCGACCTCCTCGACGACCCCGGCCCCTTCGGCGCCGAGCCCGCTCGGCGGCGCCGCCGGGTAGAGGCCGGACCGGACATAGGTGTCGACGTAATTCAGGCCGACCGCGGTGTTTCGCACGCGGGCTTCACCGGGTCCGGGCTTGCCGACTTGGACCTCCTCCCACTGCAGCACTTCGGGGCCGCCAGCCTTGTGAAAGCGAATTGCATGGGTCATCGGATAGTCTCCTTGGGCTTCATGATCACGGACGGCGCCTATCGGGCTCGTGCCGACCTTCGTTCGGGGCTTTTGTCTCGCATCCTCGTCCCGGCGGCCAGCGAAATATATGGCCGCCGCGCCGCGCCTAAACAATGGCCGGAGTTTCACGGCGCCTATAAACGCTCAGCTTGTAATAGGCTCTTCTTCGTGCGTTTCTGCATCCGTGTTGGAGGTGAGAATATGGTCAGAGCCCATGAAAAGCTCGTCGCGGATCAGTTCGGTCCTCGAGCCGCAGCTTACGTCGAGAGCGCCGTGCACGCGCAGGGCGAGGATCTCGCCGCGCTGGAAGGGATCGTCGAGCGAGCCGCTCCCTCCCGCGCGATCGACGTCGGCGCGGGCGGCGGACACGTCGCCTATCTCATGGCGAAACACGCCAAGTCCGTGACGGCGTTGGACCTTTCCAGCGAAATGCTCGCCGCCGTGGCCGCCACGGCGCGAGACAAGGGGCTGGCCAACATCGCAGTCACACAGGCCGGTGCCGAGAAACTGCCGTTCGACGACGCCACTTTCGACTTTGTCGCGAGCCGGTTCTCGGCGCATCACTGGCGTGACTTCGAGCAAGGCCTCGGCGAGGCGCGTCGCGTCTCGAAGGCTGGATCGCCCGCTGTTTTCATCGACGTTTTCGCGCCCGGACGGGCAATGCTGGACACGCATCTGCAGGCGGTCGAGCTGCTCCGCGACGGCTCGCACGTGCGCGACTACAGCGCCGCCGAATGGCTCGGCGCCTTGGGCCGACGCGGGTTCCTGGCGCGCGCCTGTCGAAGCTTCAGGCTGCGCATGGATTTTCCGGTCTGGATCGCGCGCATGAACACTCCCGAGGACCGCGCCAGCGCGATCCTGACGCTTCAGGCCTCGGCGCCCGCCGAGGTCAAAGCGCACTTCGAGATCGAGCCGGACGGCTCGTTCTGGCTCGACGTTCTCATGATGGAGACCGTCACGGGATGAGTGGGACGGCCCATTGCCGCGCGTCGTTAAAAATGACGGGATATCCCCCTCTCCCCGCCTCTTTGTGGGGAGAGGCAGGGTGAGGGCCGGGGCGAGTAGCCGGACTGTTTGAAACGGCGCGGCTGTTCGGTCGAACAGATAGTCATCTGAGGGATTGGCGCATAGTTGAACGGGGTGCGGCGACTCACCCAAGCCCCTCACCCGACCTCTGCCCGCGAAGAGGCGGGGAGAGGGGAAGGCCGCGAAGGCGCGGGTCGTGGGATCGCCGGGCGCCACCCAGCGATCGACGCCACGCGAGAGGCCGGCGATCTGCAATTTGAGATCGCCCTGATCGCTCCAGAACCACGGCAGAGCATCGTTCTGCGTCGCTACTCGTCGCCGAGGAAATGAAGGATCGCAAAATTGAACATGCCGGGGTCCTGTAGGAAGGCGAAATGGCTCACGTTGGGCAGGATCAGAAGGCCGGCGTGTGGGATCGTCGCTGCGATATATTCGGTGTGCGCGCGCTTGATCGCCTCGTCGTGGTCGCCGTCAACGACGATAATGGGCGTGTCGATCGCCTTGAGCTGCGCGTCGGTCCAGTTCGGCTGGTCGGCCCACATCTTGCTGATCTGATCGACGAAGGCGTCGTATTCCTTGGGCGTCGCGGAA
>DASXYQ010000196.1:0-4380 GCA_036502445.1 Roseiarcus sp.
CGACGCCTTTGAACTCACCGGGCTGGACGTAGGTCTTGGTCGGCCCGAGGCAGAGCTCGCCGACCTTCTGCCAATCGGCGTCGGTAGGCGATCCATTGCCGGCACCCGGGATTTTCATGATCTGGGCGACGACGCTATCCGCGGCATAGGCCGGCGCGCTCGCGAAACCGAAAGGGCTACCCGCAACTAGCGCCGCGGCCGCCCCGCCTTTCAATATTTGCCGGCGGCTAGCCTGCATCGCCATCAATTGATCGTACACGTGAACGCGCATTTTTCGACCCTCCCGGTCTCTAGACTTTCCGTTTCCTCTCCGCGGCCCGTTACGCTCGCTCGTTCGCGAAATCGCGCGGCGCCTCGCCCCCCGCCCCGGACGACGGCAGTGGCGTCAGCCAAGGCGTTGCGAGGAACAGAAGATTATCAAAAGTGTAAGCGCTCGGTCCGAGCCGAGTCAATCAGCAAAGTCGCGGCATCCCGGGGATGAACCCGCAACCGGCGCGAAGCTAGCGGAGCGCGACGCGCAAATGCGCGAGTATGCGGTCCCGTCCTTGGGCGCCGAATTCGACAGACGCGTCCCTGGCCGATCGAACGTACCACTTTTCGTCGGACAACCTGGAGAGGTCCACCGCGTCGGGAAACAGCGCCATCATCAGCGAGGTCTCCCCCTGACCGGCGTGGTCGAACGGATAGCCTTCCATTGCCTCAGCCGTCATCAGCGGATGCGTCTTGATCCAGTTGAACGGATCCTCGCCGGCCGATTGCCGCGCGTAATAGTCAGCCATCTCGTTCGATCCCCACCATCCCTCCCCGCGATCCTTCTCGAGGAAGGCGAAGATCGCCTGACGGGCCGCGAATTTGAACGCGAGGTCGGTCGGCATGCCGGCGATGAAGTTCTCCGTCTGATGATGAATGAGCACGTGGATGTTGCGAAAGCCGATGCGCAGCAGGCCCCGAAACATCTCCTTGGCGAAAGGCGCCAGAGCCTCGGCGCTGACCTGTAGCGATCCATTCCCTTCCGGCGGCTCGACCGCGTAGCTCGCGGCGCCGTAGTAGAATGGCGGCAGAATGACGAGATCCATTTCCTTCTCCAGGATCTCGAGGATCCCGGTGACGGCGAGCGTGTCCATGCCGACCGGCAAATGCTCGCCGTGATATTCGAGCACGCCCAGCGGCAGCACGACGGCCCAGCGCTTTTCGATCGCGGTTCGAATCTGATGCGGCAGCATCATTTCGTATCGCAACATGCCCTCCCTTCCGCGTCGGCCGCGCGATGCTAGTTCAGCCGAGCGCCGGTTTCTCCATCGAAGAGGTGAACCGCATCGAGATTGGGCGCGAGCATGAAGATCTCACCCGGACAAGCGACGACGCGCTCACGGAAGACGCCGACGATCTTCTGGCCGCCGACTTTTGCGAAAACCTGCGTCTCCGAGCCGGTCGGCTCGACAACCGACACCTCGGCCTTCATCGGCCCACCGCCGAGCGCCAGGTGCTCGGGGCGGATTCCATATATGCAAGGCCGTCCATTCGATCCGCTCGGCGCCGACCTCAGCGGGAGTTCCACGCCCCCGTCGGTCATGAAAGAAGGCCCGCGGTCGCCGCGGATCGAGCCCTTGAAGAGGTTCATCGCGGGCGAGCCGATGAATCCCGCGACGAACAAAGTCGCCGGGCGGTCGTAGAGGTCGAGCGGCAGCCCGGCCTGCTCGACGACGCCGTCGCGCATCACGACGATCCGGTCGGCCATGGTCATCGCCTCCACCTGATCGTGCGTGACATAGATTGTCGTGGTCTTCAGCCGCTGGTGCAGCTCCTTGATTTCCGCCCGCATCTGCACGCGCAGCTTGGCGTCGAGATTGGACAACGGCTCATCGAAGAGAAACACCTGCGGATCGCGCACGATCGCCCGCCCCATCGCCACTCGCTGGCGCTGGCCGCCGGAGAGCTGGAGCGGATAGCGCGCGAGATAGGGCGCGACGTCGAGAATTTCCGCGGCGCGGCGCACCCGCGCCTCGATCTCCGGCTTGGGAGTGTGTCGCAGCTTCAGCGCGAAGCTCATGTTTTCCGCGACGGTTTTGTGCGGATAGAGCGCATAATTCTGAAACACCATCGCGATGTCGCGGTCTTTCGGCGCCAACGTGTTCACGACGCGCCCGCCGATCTTGATCGCGCCGTCGGTGATCGATTCCAGCCCGGCGATCATGCGCAGCAGCGTGGACTTGCCGCAGCCGGAGGGACCGACCAGGGTGACGAACTCGCCGTCGTCGATGGAAACCGAAACGCCGTGAATGACCTCGACGGTTCCATAGGCCTTGCGTACGCTGACAACCTCGACCGAAGCCATTCCGCTGCTCCCCTCCCGCTATCGTTGAGCTTGCGCCGCGAGCTTTTGTGTAGTGCATCGTCAGGCGACCGTCGAGGCGGCGCCGCGGGACCCCGCCATATCGGGACTAGGGCTGCCTACCCAGCCCCCTCGCGAAAGAACGCAAACACCCGTTTCGCCGTCGCCGCGTTCAGTCCAGGCGTCTTCTCCAGATCCGCCAACCCGGCCCGCGCCACCGCCTTCGCGGTGCCGAACGCGTGCAGTAGCGCGCGTTTGCGCGCGGGACCGACGCCGGGGATTTCGTCGAGCGGGCTCTTCACGAATTCCTTCTTGCGCCTTGCGCGGTGCGTGCCGATCGCGAAGCGATGCGCCTCGTCGCGCAGCCGCTGCACGAAGAACAGCGCGGGATCGCGCTCCGGCATGCGAAAGGGCTCGCGCCCTTCGACGAAGAACGCCTCGCGCCCGGCGTTGCGATCGGGGCCCTTGGCGATCGAGGCGAGCTTCACCTCCTCGACGCCGAGTTCCGAGAACACCTGCCGCGCCGCCTCGAACTGCCCGCGTCCGCCGTCGATAATGACGAGGTCCGGCCTGTCGGGGAACGCGCCCTCCTCAACCGTCGCCGTCGCCTCGCGCTGCAACCTTGCGAAGCGACGCGTCAGCACCTCGCGCATCATCGCGTAATCGTCGCCCGGCGTCAGCGCGGCGCTCTTGATGTTGAAGGTGCGGTACTGGTTCTTGACGAAGCCCTCCGGCCCCGCGACGATCATCGCGCCGATCGCGTTGGCGCCCATGATGTGCGAATTGTCGTACACTTCGACGCGGCGCGGCGCGGCCGCCATGCCGAAGGCGGCGCCCAGCGCGCCGAGCAGCTTCTCCTGGCTCGCCGCCTCCGCCAGTTTGCGAGAAAGCGCCTCGCGCGCATTGCGCAGCGCGTTCTCCACCAGCTCTTTCTTCTCGCCGCGCCTGGGCGCCCCGATCCCGATGCGATGGCCCGCGCGAGCGCTGAGGATTTCGCACAGCATCGCCGCGCTGGGCACGTCGTGGCTCAACAGCACCAGGCGCGGCGCGGGCCGATCGAGATAGAATTGCGCGAGGAACGCATCCAACACCTCGGCCGCACTCAGCGCCCGGTCGGCGCGCGGGAAATAGGCGCGATTGCCCCAATTCTGATAGGTGCGGAAAAATACGGCCTCGATGCAGAAATGCCCCGCCTGCTCGCCGATCGCGAACACGTCCGCCTCCGGCACCGAGCGCGGATTGACGCTCTGCTCGCCCTGGATCGCCGAAAGCGCGGAAATACGGTCGCGCAGCCGCGCCGCCTTCTCGAATTCCAGCGCCTCGGAGGCTTCGGTCATTTCCCGCGCGAGCCGCTGGCGGATCGCGCGGCTGCGCCCCGACAGGAAATCGCGCGCCTCGCGAACCAGTTCGGCGTAGCCGTCGAGCGATATCTCGGCGGTGCAGGGCGCCGAGCAGCGCTTGATCTGATACAGCAGGCAGGGCCGCGTGCGGTTGGCGTAGAAGCTGTCCGAGCAGGTGCGCAGCAGGAACGCGCGTTGCAGCGCGTTCAGCGTGCGGTGCACGGCGGTCGCGCTCGCGAACGGGCCGAAATAGGCGCCGTCTCCCGTGCGCGCGCCGCGATGCTTGGCGATCTGCGGCGCCGCGTGGCCGCCGGTGATCAGAATGTAGGGGAAGCTCTTGTCGTCGCGCAGCGTGACGTTGTAGCGCGGCTTCAGCTGCTTGATGAAATTGGCCTCGAGCAGCAGCGCCTCGGCCTCGCTCTCGGTGGTGACGAACACCATCGAGACCGTCTGCGAGATCATGCGCGCGATGCGGGTCGACTGCCGCTCCGGCGTCGTGTAGCTCAGAATCCGCTTCTTGATCGAGCGCGCCTTGCCGACATAGAGCACTTCGCCGTCGTCGCCGATCATGCGATAGACGCCCGACCCAAGCGGCGCATGCTGCCAGAACGACCTGATCACCGCCGCGCCGCGCGCGATCGGCCCCGGCTCGGCCTGCGTGTCGTCGAGATCGAGGTCGAGCGGCGGCGATGCCTCGTCGGCTTCGTC
>DASXYQ010000197.1:0-7871 GCA_036502445.1 Roseiarcus sp.
GCGGATTGGAGCCAGTCTATTGTATGACGTATCCAAGCTGCTCGAATGCCTGCCCAAGGTATTTTTTGAAGACATGAAGACTATCTGTTGAAGCGCGACAAACCTCCACCCTGGAAACCTGGGGTATGCCAAACCCGAAACAAATCAGGTATTATTGGCTAAAATGGATCGACCGGCAATACATCAAAGCCGATCCTTCCCATATAAAGATGCGCCCGGAAATCCCCAAACCTTCGGAAGACATGGGAACGGCAGACGGCGCCAGGGCGGGATCTTTGAAAAACGAGGGAACGACCGAAATACCCCCGTCCAGCAATGGTTCCAAGCGGAGATAGTTCACGGAGCCGACCCGAGAACGCCAACTTCGCAGATCGAAACGCCTTACGCCGACGTCTCGACGAGAGCGACGGAACGAGCGACGATCTCCTTGTAGGCGTCGGAGGGCGGCATTTCCAATTTGTTCGTTTGCACGTCGGCGAGATACGCGTAGAGCGCGTCGTGATTGTCGCTCGCCTGGATTCGGTCGAACAGCACTTCCGCGTAAGTGAACAACTCTCCTTCGTTGCAATCGGCGGGCAAATCCCAGCAGCTCTTCATGATGGCGATGATTCCGCCGAGCGCGTCGGTCTTGTCGTTCATGTTGCCTGTCTCCTGTCATCGCTCAATCGGCGTAGGGCGGCGTCATCAGGCCGCCATCGGCAGGCAGCATGTTCGGCCCCGCGGGGATGTCGAGGGGCGAGCCTTGGCCGATGTTCCGGTGGAACATCGCCTCGTAACTGCCTGTCACTGCGAGAACCGCCTCGCGCCAGCCTCCCGCGATCCCGATCGGCGCCGCTGCGATCGGCACGCTGTCGAGGCCGCCGGCCGCCCAGTCCCGATGCGGCCGATCCGCATCGATCACCGTCGCGATCGTCCAGAACACGAGCGCCGACCACGCGCCGTCGCTCGTGCCGGTCGCCGCGATGATCGGAAAGCTCGCCAGCGGTTCGGACAGGATGCGCCCGCCGCGCAGGGTTTTCCCGCCCTTGAGCCGGACCGCGGCGAGCGTCGTGACTTCGGAGGCCCATGCCTGACATTGCCGCGCGTCGAAAGCGTCGTGGAGCTCGTCCTCCTCCTGGTAGCCCATCCGCTGGAACGCGAGCCGCCGGGCTGCGAAATACGCTTCGAGCTGGCGATGGGAGACATCGCCTTGCAGGAAGCAGATCGAGCGCCCGGCGAGATCAGCGGGATGTTCGACCGCGGAATCTGCAGCCACCATCAATGCGGTCGTCTCGTGGAAGACGGGCGGCCCTGGAACGAGGAAGCCGGCGAGCGTCTGGTCGACGATCTCGGCGCCGCTGAGGAAGAAGACGTCGTCGCGCCCGTCCCGAACGGCGTCGAAGGCACTGTCGGAATCGTAGACGCTCACCGAAGTCTTGACCGAAGCGCCGGCGGCGGCGACGCCGATCGCGCGACAGAGATCGACGAGCAGGCCAGTTGGCGCCCCGTCGGGCGGCGGCATGAGCAACCCGGGTCTCGCCACGGCGCCGCAGCGGATGCCGCCGGCCGCCTTGACGCGATCGAGGATCGGGCCCGCCCGAGCGACCGCGGCGAAACCGAAGATGGCGGCTGCCGCGAGCGCCAATATCGGACCCCGAGACCGGGTCGTCATGAGCCAGCTCGTGCGAGGTCAGGAACGAACGCCGGCATTCGCATCTCCTGCTTGGCGATCACGGAATTATCCAGCGCCGTAGCCCTCAGTCATAGGCAGGCAGGGTGGCGGGCAGCGAATTGAAATGATCCGGCGGCGGCGCGACGATGTGCTGCCGCTGGTCCTCCGGCGTCATCCCGATCGCCGCGCAGCCGTGGCCGCCATAATGGGGCAAGCTCCACAGGACGTCCTTCGGCGTCATCGCATATTCGGCCGGCAGAGGCGGCTCCTCGCCGCGAAGGCGCCTGGGACTGAAGCCGGAGAGGAGACTGTCCGTGATGGGTGAATTCGTATCCCGAGGCCCAAGATACTTCTGATGAAAACCCTCCGGCCCGAATTTATTGAACGGCGCGGAATCACCCGCCTTCAACGCCTCCGCCTCGTCGGGCAACTGCGACAGGGCCGGCATGCCGAAGATCGCGTCGATGGTCTCGATCACCGCGTTGTGGTCGCCCTCGGCGTGCGATACCGCGTGAGCCCGAGCGAATGGCGAGATGAGCAGCAGCGGCACGCGAAGGCCGCGCGCCAACGGCAGCCAGTCCGGACCATAGGAAAGAATGCGCGGCGGCGCGTGATCGTAGAAACCATCGGACTCGTCGTAGGTTATGACGATCGCGCTCTGGCTCCAAAGATCCGAATCGCCTGCGATCGCGTTGACGACCTCGGCGTTCATCGCCTCGCTGATCTGACGGTCGCTGTAGGCGGGATGATCGTCATCGCCCGATTTGGCGGCCGCGATGGCCGCGAGTTCGTCCGTGCCCAGGCCCGCCGGGTTGGGGTAACGCCGGTTCTGGATCGGCGGCGTCGCGCCCCGGATGTTTCTGAACCCCCCTCTGACGTAGAATATCCCGCCGTCCTTCGGAAGCGCGTGGTTGGCGACGTCGGCGAAGAAATCCCCCTCCCCCCGCATCATACTGCGCTCTTCGGGATTGTTGGCGATATAGCCGAAATATTGCGCGCCGTTGTGGTGCGCGACATAGCCGCTGTGCGAGGGGTAAGCGTTCGTGTCGGTGGGCTCGAGGTCATAGCCGTTCTGGTACCAGCCCCAGCTCACAGGCGGACGATTCAGGCCTTGAATGAACGCAATGTCCTTTTGGATGTCGGCGAGATCGGTCAGAGGACTGAAGTCGTGCTTGGCGTGGTCGGTTATCCCGCTGCCCATCGCAGTCAGCGGCACGGTGGCGAAGGTCAGGTTTTCCGCGATATTGCCGGGCGCGTAGTTCTCCGCGGGCGAAGTCGGCTGCCGATCGCCGATCGTTGCGTCGTATTGCGAACCCCAGAACGGGTTGGGGTCTTTGACGATGGGCGCGCGCTGCGGCTGCCCGGTTCCCGAATATGCCTGCCCGTTGACGACGCCGCTCATGGGAAGCGGAGGCTTGGCGTCGGCGGCATGCTCGACCCATTGGGTCTCGCCCGCCTGGCCGGCGATCATCGCGATCGCATTCGGCGTCGAGGGCGTATCCTCGGTGGCGAAAATCTTGTCGAAGATCGTGAAACGGCTGGCGAAATTCCAATATAGCGGGATGGTGTCGCAATCGATGTGCGACATCACCAGCCGCGCGAACTGCATGCCCTCGGCCTGGCTCATATTGTTTCCGGCCCTAGCGTATTTCCGATATTCGTCGGCCGAGAACCCATCCATTTGCGGAACCCCCTCGACGACGTGCAACTTCGCCGCCAGCCCTTTGTGACTGTGATCGACGCTGTCGACGAACGACGCGTTCTGGCCGGGCCCGATGAGGAACGGCTGCACCGTCACGACCGTCCCGTTGATGTCCTTGTAGGATTGCGTGAAGCCGGGAGTGTCCGCGGCGGATCGGGGAGCCAGACCGTCCGAATAGAGGCCGTCGACCCCGGGAAAGGTTCCGTATTCGTTGTCGAAGGAATGGTTCTCGTTGAATATCACGAAGACATATTTGATCTTGGCTCGCGCCAGCACGGCCATTTCGTCGTTGGTCAGCGGCGCGTCCTTGGCCGGATCGATCACATAGGGCGTGACCGCGGGAGAGGGATCGGGTTGCGCCGTGACTCTGGGCGCATCTCGGGCGGCGGCCAGGTCGGCATCGGCGCTGGAGACTTGCGCCGCCCAAACCCACGCGAAGATCGCTGCGCCGCCCCGGAAAGCTCTCGTCACTTCGCCTCTCCCCGGCTCGATCAGTCCGCCCAACTCGCCTCGGCGCCCGAGCGCCGGTTTCGGCGACGGCGGCCGCGCGGCTCAGATTAGGCCTTCCCTATTACGATGCGATGTCGGCGCGCGCCCGTCAAATCGAGCCGCTCGCGGCTGCGCTCGTCGCGCGGCTCGACTTGGAATTTGGGGGGAAGGCATCGATGCGGCGCACGAGACGCTTCGAAAGCGGATTCCGGAGGCCGCTATTCGCGACTCGAAAAAGTACCGCTTTCGCGCTATGATTGGCAAGGAGCCGCCAATGACCAATACCGCCGCCGAGCCGAGCAATCTCGTACTAGAGCAGCTGCGCGTGATGCGAGCGGAGACGAACGCGCGTTTCGATCAAATAGGTGCAAAGCTCGAGGCGCTCGACGCCAGAGTCGGGGGCATCGAAAAGGAGCTGCGCGGCCTGAAGCTCAACACGATCGCGGAGATTTACAAGGCCAACCTCACCGTCGCGAGCTTCGCCGATCACGAGCGGCGCATCCAGGAACTGGAGCGCAAGTCGTCATGATGGCGGCGTCACGCACCACCGCTCACTCTGGCCGTGGAACACGATCCAGTCCCAGCAGATAATCCAGCGCGATCTTCCCCGGCCCGAACGTCAAGATCGCCAGTTCCACCGCGGCCCACGGCAGGTGGAAATTCATCCAGCCGTCCGGGACGGTCAATTGGATGATCGCGGTCATGCCGAACAGCCCCAACGCGGCGTACCGCGCCGAGGCCGAGCACCAGCAGGACGGGCAGCGCGACCTCGCCGATCGCCGAGACGTAGGCCACCAGCTCCGGCGCCGGATAGGGATATTCGGCCCCGAAGAGATGCAGCTTGAACTCGTCGGCGAACAGCGCCTTGGCCCCGAATGACATGGTGAACCAGCCGTCCCATTTGGTTAGGCCGGATTTCCAGAACGGCAATGCGAGCGTGACGCGCAGGACGAGCATCGTCAGCGAAATCGGGAACAGGCCGAACACGCGAAACGTGAATCGGGCGAGCAGGTTCGTCGCCGCTGGCGAAGCGGCTGTCGCGTCCGTCGACACGGGAAGCTCCTTCAGCTAATATTCGTGACCGCGCCGGCCTCGATCAGGCCGACGAGATGGGGGCCGGGATCGACGCCCCCGGCGGCGAGCGGGGCCGCGGCTTCCGCGAGCGAGGCGCCCGACAGGAGCGCTGCGGCGAATTGGTAACCGCCCGGCGGCAGGATGCGCACGTCGACGTCCGCGTGCGGCCGCGCGATCAGCGCGTCCTCGGGGCGCCAATGGTCGGGCGAGCGCGGTTCGCTCTCCCCTTGATGCGCGGCCCAGATCGATGCGGCGGGGTGGGCGAGACGCAGCAGCCGAACGGCGGGATGAAAGACGAAGCGCAATTCGCCGAGCCGCTCCGGATCGACCGTTGCCAGTTCTGCGAGGCCCAGCGGCGTCGCCTCGGCGGCGTGATAAGCCTCGACCCACGCGTTCTCCAGCCGCGCCACATCCGCCAGGTAGGGAATTTCGCGCGCAGGCTCGAACGCCTCGATGAACGCGGGAAAGTCGGCGCCCCAATGGATCAGCACCGGCGAGCGCGGCTTGTTCCCAGCGACGTAGGCGCGCGCGAGGCCGCGAAAAAAGTCGTCGCCGACCAGCCGCCGCGTTACGGGATAACGCATCTCGACCGATGCTATCAAGCCTACCGCGACGTTGTTGCGATAGACGGCGAAGCGGCGCGCGTCGGGCCGACCCTCGCGTCCCCTCGTCTCAGCGGGCGGGGGCGCCGAAGGATCGGCCAACGCTTCGACGAATGCCTCGAGGGTCGCGTCAAACCGCATGGCGGAACGCTCCCACCCCGACGGCCGCGGCGGCGTTGGCCGCATGGCGCTCGGCTCGGCGCGCCTCGGCGTGCAGAACGGGCCATTTCGGCACGGCGTTGTCCCATTCGACGAGGGTCGGCTGTGCGCCGATGCGCGAGATCACCTTCTCATAGAGCGCCCAGACGCCGGGGCGCACGGACGAATCGTGCGCATCGATCAGCAGGCGATGGCCGGCGTCGTCCTCGGACTCGGCATAGCCGGCCAAATGGATCTCGCCGACATGCTCGAGCGGGAAAGCCTCCAGATAGGCGAGCGGATCGAAGCCGTGATTGGTCGCGGACACTTCGACGTTGTTGACGTCGAGCAGCAGCCCGCAGCCCGTGCGGCGGGCGATCTCGGCCAGAAACTCGGTCTCGGGGATCGCGCTTTCCTCAAACAGCACGTAGGTCGAGGGGTTTTCGAGCAGCATTCGCCGGCCGAGCGCTTCCTGCGTTTCTTGGATATGCGCGCAGACGCAGGCGAGCGTCTCCTCGGTATAGGGCAGCGGCAGCAGGTCGTCGAGGAAGCCGAGATCATGGCTCGACCACGCCAGATGCTCCGAGAAGAGCCCCGGCTCGTAGCGTTTCGCAAGCGCGGCCAAGCGCGCCAGATGCGCCTTGTCGAGCGGTCGCGGCGAGCCGATGGACAGGCCGACGCCGTGCAGGGACACCGGATAGTGCGACCGGATCGCCTCCAGCCGCCGATGCGGCGGGCCACCGTCGCCCATGTAATTTTCCGCGTGTATTTCGAAAAATCCGACGTCCGGCCGCTCGGCGAGGATCGCGTCGATATGTTCCGGTTTCAGGCCGACGCCCGCCCGGTTCGGCAGCGGCGCGGCGACGCGCGGATGGTCTGGGGACGGCATGAGCTTCCTCCTCGGCGCGGCTTTCGTCGGCTTCTTCGCGCCCGGCCCGACGCATGTTACACGGCGCGGGCAAGCGGTTCGCTCGGTAATTTTTTTGTCAGCGACCGACGGCGCCGTAACATCTGTCACAATGGGACGAAGGCTGAATGAGCCAGGAGCCGTCCGGCGATCCGATGGAGGAAAAGTGGGCGACGATGATGCGCGCCGCTCTGGCCGGCAACGATGGCGTCTACCGGCGCTTGCTCGAGGAGATTGGCCGGGCGGTGCGACCGATGGCGCGGGGCGCTTTTTCGCGAGCCCGGGTGGGCGACGCGGATGTCGAGGATGTCGTGCAAGAGACTTTGTTGGCGATCCATCTGAAGCGGCAGACCTGGGACGGCGGTCTCAGGCTGGCGCCCTGGGTGAACGCGATCGCCCGCCACAAGATTATCGACGCGATGCGCCGACGCGGCGTTCGCCGTCATGAGCCGATCGAGGATTTCGAGGGTGTGCTCGCGGCGCCCGAGGCGGAGGATCCTCATACGCGCGGCGACGTCGAGCGGCTGCTCGGGCAGTTGCCGCCGCGCGCGCGCGACATCGTCAAATCGATCTCGCTGGACGGCCAATCGATCGCCGCCACCGCGATGCGGCTCGCGATGACGGAGGTCGCGGTGCGCGTCGCGCTGCATCGGGCGCTCAAATCCCTCGCGGCGGCCTGGCGGAGCGCGAATCCATGAAGACCTCCGACCTCATCGCCACGCTCGCGGCCGATGCGCCGGCGCGGTCGGCGTCGATCCGTCGCCGCCTGGCGCTCGCACTCGGCGTCGGCGCGCTGATCAGCGCGGTTCTGTTCATGACCATGCTGGGACCTCGCCACGATATCGCAGCCGCCGCGCACACGATGCGCTTCGATCTCAAATTCGTCGATACGTTGGCGTTTCTGCTGCCTTGCGCGCTGCTGTGCCTCAGGCTTGCGCGGCCCGACGCCGGCCCGGGCGCAATGGCGCTCTGGCTCGCGGCGCCGCTCGCGCTGCTCGCGGGCGCCGTCGTCGTGGAGCTGAGCATGGTCCCCTCGCAGCTCTGGGCGACCCGGTTGATCGGGACCAACTGGATGCACTGTCTGATGCTGATCCCGCTGCTGTCGATCCCCCCGCTGATTGCGCTGATCGTCGCGCTGCGGGAGGGCGCGCCGCGCCGACCCGCGCTCAGCGGCGCGCTCGCGGGCGCGGCGGCGGCGGGGGTGGCGGCGACGATCTATGCGACCAACTGCACCGACGATTCACCGCTGTTCGTCGCGAGCTGGTATCCGCTCGCGACGCTGATCGTGGTCGCCGCCGGCGCGCTCGC
>DASXYQ010000198.1:0-14419 GCA_036502445.1 Roseiarcus sp.
CCCCCGCCGGGTTCTGGAGCTGGCGCGGCCACGTCGCGGCCCCACGACTGGATTCCCGCTTTCGCGGGAATGACATTAGCGGCGGGGTTGTGACAGTCTGCATTGACCCCGCCCGCCCTCGATGCGAGGAGGGCCGCGACAAATCCGGAGCTGACTCTCGATGACCATCGCCGTTGACGTCCTGGGGCTCGGAAACAGCCTCATCGACATTATCGCCTACGCCGACGACGCCTATCTCAGCGCGCAGGAGATGTTGAAGGGCGCGATGACGCTGATCGACGAGGACCGGGCGGAGGGGCTCTACGCCGCGCGAGTCGATCCGAGTATCGTCTCGGGCGGCTCCGCCGCCAACACGATCGTCGGCGTCGCATCATTCGGCGTCTCCTCAGCCTATATCGGCAAGGTCAAGAACGATCCGCTGGGCGAGATTTTCGGTCGGGACATCCGTGCGACCGGCGTCGGCTTCGCGACTGCGCCGGCCGAGCACGGCCCCGCCACAGGACGCTGTTTCGTCTATGTCACGCCGGACGGCGAGCGCACGATGAACACCTTCCTCGGGGCCAGCACCTATCTGTCGCCCGACGATGTCGACGAGACCCTGGTGCGGGCGGCGCGCTTCGTCTATCTCGAAGGCTATATGTGGGACCGGCCCGCGGCGAAGGAGGCCTTCCGCAAGGCGGGACGGATCGCGCGTCAGGCGGGCAATCGCGTGTCCCTTACGCTGTCGGATTCGTTCTGCGTCGATCGCTTCCGCGGCGAGTTCATCGACCTGATGCGATCGGGGATAGTCGACACCGTGTTCGCGAACACCGAGGAAGTTCTTTCGCTCTACGAAACCCCCAATCTGGCCCAAGCGCTCGACGCATTCGGCCGCGAGGGCGTGCTCGCGGTCGTGACCCGATCGGAGAAAGGCTCGGTCGTCCTGCAAGGCGGCAAGGCCGTGGAGGTTCCGGCGTTTCCGATCGCGCGCCTCGTCGACACGACGGGCGCAGGCGACATGTTCGCGGCCGGTTTCCTCGCCGGATTGGCGCGCGGCGCCGACCACGTGACTTGCGCGCGGCTCGGCGCGCTCGCCGCCGCCGAAATCATTCAGCACCTCGGCGCGCGGCCCGCCGTGTCGCTCGCCGTCCTCGCTCGCGAACACGGGATCGTTTTTTGACGGGCGCGGGGAAATGTAGCCGCGCTCGCTGAGCGCGGCCGGCGTAGTGCGCTCGTTTTTCCGAGTGCCAACCAAGCCGAACGCACGCGGTCAGCTACAGCGGGAGGGGCCTCAGCCGGCGGCGACGTCGTTGCTGTCCCGGCCTGCGATGTAAGCCTTGAAATCGCCCATCGATGCGAAGCGGAACGCGCCCTGCTCGGTCTCGGCCTCGATGGTGCCGTCCGAGAAGATCATGTAGTGGGCGCCGCCCGCGGTATAACGCCCGACCAGGGTCGGCGGGGCGCCCGGCTCGATGATCGCGTGCTCGACCTCCGCCAGGGTCGGCAGCCGCCCCGCGCGATTCTCGTTGATCGGCTCGTTCTCGACGCGCTCCTCGGCGGAAGCCGCCGACCGATCGGCGATCGGCTCGTTCTCGACGCGCTCCTCGGCGGAAGCGGCCGACCGCTCAGCGATCGGCTCGGACGCCTCCTCCGGTGGGACGGGCTCCGGCGCAAACGGCGGCTCGGGTTCCAATGCCAGCGTTTCGAAGGGCGCCGGCTCCGGTGAAGGAATGCTGAAAGCATCGGCCAGGGCATCGACCCTGCTAATGAGCGCGCCGATGGAAACGACGATCAAGCCCGAACTCGCCGCGACGGCGCCACAGCCGGCATAGAGGATGCCCATGTCCGTCGGCACGAGATTCACGCTCGCGATCAATGCGCCGCAGCCGAGGACGGTCAGTAGCAGTCCGAGGATGAAAACAAAGATGGCCATACCCCGTCCAATCCTGTCAGTTTGTCAAAAACGCGGCGATCCGCGAAAGCTCAGCCGCACGCCGCGGCGCGAACGGCAAATCCGCGCAACGCGATCGGATAAAACGAGGCGGTATCGGAGCCCGCGACGTGCGGCCAAGTCTGGATGCATGACAGTGAAGTTTCTGAGTCACCCCCATTTTGAATGACTCACACAGCGGGGCAGGTTGAGCGAACCCCAGCCTACGCGGTTTCTCACCGACCGATAGTGGCGCGCCGGAGCGAAAATCATCGGATCGCGATGCACCGCCGCACACAGGGCCTTACCCCCTTGGACACAGCGGGTCGACAGACCTTAAAGATTGATCCACCGGAAAAACCCCTCTCCCGACGAGAACGCGGGGCCTCGTCGGGAGCCATGTCATAGATGCAGTTATCGAGGCGGGAGAGCGCGTGATGATCAAGGTAGGCATCGACGTCGGCGGCACCAATACCGACGCGGTCGTCATGGACGGAACCAAGGTGATCGCCGGCGTCAAGGAGACGACGACGGCGGACGTGATGTCCGGCGTGGTGGCGGCGCTGAATTCCGTGCTCGCGGCTTCGGGGATGAAGGCCGCGGCCATCGACGTCGTCATGATCGGCACCACTCATTTCACCAATGCCGTGGTGCAGCGCCGCGATCTCGCGCCGACCGCGGCCTTGCGTCTCGGCCTGCCGGCCACGGCCTCGCTGCCGCCGATGGTCGATTGGCCGGAGGACCTCAGAAGCGCGATCGGAAACCACGCCTATCTCGCGCATGGCGGGCACGAGTTCGACGGGCGCGTGATTTCCCCGCTCGACGAGGCCGAACTGCTCGGCATCGCCGACGACATCAGAGCCAAGGGCATTCGCTCTGTCGCGATCACGTCGGTGTTCAGCCCGGTCAATACCGAGATCGAGGCCGCGGCCGGAGCGATTTTCGAAAAGGCGCTGCCGGGCGTTCATGTCACTTTGTCGAGCGACATCGGCCGCATCGGGCTGCTCGAGCGCGAAAACGCGGCGGTGATGAACGCGTGCCTGCGCGATCTCGCCAAGCTCGTCATCCAGGCGTTTCGCGCCGCGCTCGACGCCTGCGGCGTCAAGGGGCGGTTTTTCCTGACCCAGAACGACGGCACGCTGATGGACGCCGCCTATGCCGAACGGTTTCCGGTGCTCACCTTCGCCAGCGGGCCGACCAATTCGATCCGCGGCGCCGCGTTTCTCTCCGGCGTCGCCGAGGCGATCGTGGTCGATGTCGGCGGAACGACCACGGACGTCGGCGCGCTGCACAAGGGTTTTCCCAGGCAGGCGACCGTCGCGGTGGAGGTCGGCGGCGTCAGGACCAACTTCCGCATGCCCGACGTGTTCTCGTTCGGCCTCGGCGGCGGATCGCTCGTGTTCGACGGCCCGGCGGGGGTGAAGGTCGGCCCGACTTCGGTCGGTTACAGACTGACCAAGGAGGCGCTCGTCTTCGGCGGCTCGACCCTGACAACGACCGACGTCGTCGTGGCCGCGGGGCGTGCGCATCTCGGCCATCACGAGAACGTGGCGCAACTCGACAAGGGTCTGGTCGCGCGCACCGAGGCGAAGATCGCCGACATGCTGGAGACCGCGGTCGAACGCTCGCGCCTTTCTGCGGAGCCGTTGCCTGTGATCGTCGTCGGCGGCGGCTCGATTCTCGTCGCGGACAAGGTCGGCGGCCTCGATGTGGTCAAGCCGCATCATTTCGCTGTAGCCAACGCGGTCGGCGCCGCGATCGCGCAGGTCTCCGGCGAGATCGACCGGGTCTATTCGCTCGCCTCCCTCAGCCGGGCGGACGCAATCGAGGACGCCCGGCAGAAAGCGACCGCCGTCGCCGTCGCCGCCGGGGCGCGCGCGGGAACGATCGAGGTCGTCGAAGTCGAAGACGTGCCGCTCGCCTACCTGCCGGGCAATGCGACGCGCGTGCGCGTCAAGGTCGTCGGAGAATTGCATGTCGGCTAGAGGCTTCGTCTTGAAGGAGAGCGACCTGCTGCCGCTCTCGCTCGGCGCCGCGCTGCTGGGGACCGGCGGCGGCGGCAATCCGTATGTCGGCATGCTGAGAGCCCGCGAACTGCTGCGCAAGGGCGCCTCGGTGGAAATCCTGCCGCTGGAGGCGATCGGCGACGACGACTGGATCGGCTCGGTCGGCGGCATCGGCGCGCCGGTCGTCAGCGTCGAGAAGATCAAGCAGGGCCAGGAATGTCTTCGCGCCTTGCGCGGCGTTGAGGAGGCGATCGGCTTCCGCGTCTCCGCGCTGATCTCGGAGGAGATGGGCGGCTCGAACTCGATCGAGCCGATTCTGACCGCGGCCTACGCCGGCCTGCCCGTCGTCGACGGCGACGGCATGGGAAGAGCGTTTCCGGAACTGCAGATGTCGACCTTCTTCATCTACGGGCTGGATCCGTCTCCGGGCGCGATCGCCGACGACAAGGGCAATGTCGTCGTGTTGAAGAAGGTGGTTGACATGTACTGGCTCGAGCGCTTCGCCCGGCATGTCGCGGTCGACATGGGAGCGGCGGCCGGCTTCGCCACGGCGCCGATGAAGGGCGCCTATGTCAAGCGGGTCGCCGTTCCCGGCACATTGACGCAGGCGCTGGAGATCGGGCGAACCATCATGGACGCGCGCGCCAAGCGCCACAATGTCGTCGAGCGACTGCTGGCGAAGACCGGCGCGACGCTCTTTTTCACCGGCAAGGTCGCGGACGTGCGACGCGAATTGAAGGGCGGGTTTGCGATGGGCGAGGCGCGGCTGATCGGCGTCGGCGAGCACGTGGGCGCGGAGGCGCGGATTGCGATCCAGAACGAGAACCTCGTCTTGTGGGTCGATGGGGTCGCCAAAGTGATCGTGCCCGATCTCATCATGAATCTGGAAATCGAGACGGGCGAGCCGATCACGACGGAAATGCTGCGCTATGGCCAGCAACTCGCCGTCATCGGCATTCCCGCGCACGGTCTGATGAAGACGCCCGAGGCGCTGAAGGTCGTCGGCCCGAAGGCGTTCGGCTATCCCGAGCTCGAGTATGTTCCGCTGGCCGCGTCCGACCGTCATTGCGAGCGACAGCGAAGCAACCCAGACTAAGGCGACGCGGCGAAACAACTGCCGCATCTCACCTTCCAAGCCAGCACGTGTCATCCCCGCGGAAAGCGGGGATCCAGCCGTGTGGACACGACGAAGCGGCGAGATAAGCCGGGAAGCGAAGGCGGCGCCCAGCGGCAACCCTTGTAGCGCTGGGGTATTCTGGATGCTCGCGTTCGCGAGCATGACACGCCGGACCCTCAGGCGGCGGCCCTGCCGTTGCGGCGGCGCGCGCGGTCCGCCTCCTTCTTGGCGAGTTCGTGCTCGGTCGTGGCGTCGGGATCGATCTGCGGCAACGCGTTCATCACACGTTCGGGCGGGAATATGACGATCGCTTCCGTGCCTTCGCGAACCTTGGACTTTAACGTGAATTCGCCGCCGTGCAATTCCACGAGACCGCGCACGATCGGCAGGCCGAGCCCGCTGCCTTCGTCGGCGTTCTTTTGCGCCATGGATCCGCGTCCGAAAGAGGACAGAACGATCGGGATCTCGTCCTCGGGAATGCCGGGACCGGTGTCGCGGATCGACAGATATTGGCCGCCGCTGGCGGTCCAGCCGACCTTGATCACGATCTCGCCGCCCGCTGGCGTGAATTTGATCGCGTTGCTGAGCAGATTCAGCGTCACCTGCCGCACCGCGCGCTCGTCGGCCCAAATGCGCGGCAATTGGTTGTCCAGCAATTCGGTGACGGTGATTGCGCGGTTCTTCGCGCGCAACGCCAACAGATGGCGGCACTCCTCGACCACGCCGGGAAGCGAAACCGCTTCTTCCTTGAGGTCGTAGCGGCCGGCTTCGACGCGTGACAGATCGAGGATCTCGTTGATCAGCATCAAGAGATGCTGTCCGCTCGAATGAATGTCCGACGAATATTCCTTGTAGGCGGGAATAGCGTGCGCGCCGAACAGTTCGGCCTTCATCACTTCGGAGAAGCCCAGAATGGCGTTCAGCGGCGTGCGAAGTTCATGGCTCATCGTCGCCAGAAAACGCGATTTTGCCAGATTGGCGCCCTCGGCGCGCCGCCGCGCCTCGTCCGAATTCAGCTTAGCCTGCTCGAGCTCGGCGATCAACGCTTCCTTCTCCTCTTGAAAGGAGAAGCCCGCGAGCGCGGTTCGATGCAGAACGTTGGTCAGAACGACGAGGCAGAGCAGAATGGCCGCGCACAGCAGCGAAAGCGCTGCGGCCAATTGCGTCGACGCCGGCACGAAGACGAAGATCACCGCGACCATCATCGGCAGCAGGGCGGCGCCGACCGCGGCCGGAATCGCGGAATCCGCCATCGCGGCGATGCAAGCGACCAACATGGTCGCAACGAAGGCGAAGCCCCGCGCCTCCTGATCGTGCGATTGCAGCAAGGCGAGAAACAGCGCCGCCCAGACCACGCCGGAATAAGCCTCCGCGGCGACGAAGTAGAAGCGCCACCGACCGGCGGCTTTTTCGGCGTCGGACCGGCGCAGATACGCCCACCCCAGCGAAAAACGCATCGCGAGCCCGGTCGCGGCGAGCGCGTCCCAGGGCAACGCCCGGTCGAGCGGAATCCACCAATGCGCCGCAAAAGCCCCAACGAGGGCGAGCACCGCGAACGCGGGCGTGGCGAGCTTCGCGCTCTTCGCGAACAACCGCACCAGGCTGTCGTAGGGACCGGAGTGGTCGCCCTCCGCGCTCGTGAGGGTCTGGCGCGCGTGCCGCATCTTGATGTTCATCTTGCGGCGGCGCGAAGCCGCGGCAGGATCGCCTCCGCGACCCTGCTCGATCATTCGCGCGGTGACTTCACTCATGATCGCTCGACAAACGCAACAGGGTTACTCCTGGCCGGACAATGGCGAACAATCCTTAACGAGCGGCTGACGGGAAGCCTTGAATTTTAGGGAATTTCGGCTCACTTTCGACGCTGCGGGCCCAGGCGCGGTAACTATGAAGCTTTACGATTCCAAGCTCGCGCCCAACGCCAGGCGCGTGCGCATCTTCTTGGCGGAAAAGGGAATGTCCGTGCCGATGGTCGACATGGATCTGGCCCGTCTGGACCAGAAGACGACGGCCTTCTCCGTTCTCAATCCGTTCCAGACCGTGCCGGTGCTCGAACTCGACGACGGCGAGGTCATCTCCGAATCGGCGGCTATTTGTCGTTATTTCGAGGAGCTCCGTCCGGAGCCGCCGCTGTTCGGCGTCGGCGCGCTCGAACGCGCGCGAGTGGAAATGTGGCACCGGCGGCTCGAGCTGCAGCTTTTCTTTGCCGTCGCCCAGGCCTATCGACACACCCATCCCGCCGCCAAGATCCTCGAGCCGCAACAGATCGCCGAGTGGGCCGAATTGAATCGAGGCCGGGCGCTGCGCGCTATGACGGTTGTAGACGAAGCGCTGCGGGAGCGCCCCTTCATCGCCGGCGATCGGTTCAGCATCGCCGACATCCTGGGGCTGGTCGCGCTCGATTTCATCAGACCGGCGCGGATAACGATTCCGGAGAATTTGGTAAGCTTGCGGCGCTGGCGCGAGACGCTCGCCGCCCGCCCGAGCGCTCGCGCGTGAGCAGCAAAAGAATTAAGACAAAGTTAATTGATGATTAAAAGAAGATCAAATAAAATCAACTGTCACCGACATTTAGCCGTCGTTCGGTCGCAATCCCCGATCATTCGATAGTCTATCGGTCGCTCGGCGATTCGGGGAGCTTTTCTTGAAAAACATCGCCTTTTGGGGTGCGTTCCTGTTGGCTGGCGCGGTGCTGACCCTTTCGGTCTTGGCCCCAGCGCAAAACGCCGCTGCGCCAGGCGCACCGGCGCCGCAAAACCCGCGCATCGCGCTTGTCATCGGCGAAGAGACCTATCCCGACAAGACCTTGGCGACGTCCGCCAACGATGCCGGGCTTGTCGCGCAGGTGTTGCAGGCGGCGGGCTTCGACGTCGTCGGCGCTCGCGACCTGGACGAAAAGTCGATCCGAACCGCCCTGCGCGATTTCCTTACCCGAGCCGACGCTGCGGGTCCCAATATGCAGGCATTCGTGTACCTGGCGGGCCGCGCCGTCCAATACGAGGGCGACAACTTCTTCGTGCCGGTCGACGCCCAGCTCGCCCATGGCGCCGATGTTCCGATCGAGGCGGTCAGGCTGACGGATTTCACGCACGCGCTGGCGTCGGCGCCGGGTGTGGCGCGGATTGTCGTGGTCGATGGCGCGCGCGCGAACCCCTACGCCTGGGGCGGCTTGCCGCTCGCGGGCGGACTCGCTCTGGTCGAGCCGGAGACCGGCGAACTCGTCGCATTCAACGCATCGCCAGGATCGATCGCCGCCGACGAGGCTGGTCCTTATGGCATTTATGCAAAAACGCTCGCGGGAACGATGCGTCAGGGGGGCGTCGCGATCGAAGACGTTTTCGCGCAGACCCGCCTCGCCGTGAACCAGGCGAGCGGCGGCGCCCAACTACCCTGGAGCGCCTCTAAACTCGAGGCGCCCTATTTCGTCTTTGAACGCGCGGCGGACGCGCCGCCGCCGGCCGCTCCGGCGGCGCTGGCTGAACTGAGCAGCCGCCCGATCAAGAGTTTTTCGAGGGACGACGCCTACGCCGCCGCGGTGCAGCGAGACACGCTGCCGGGATATCAGGAGTTTCTTGCGGCCTATCCCGATTCGGCCCAGGCGCGTCGCGTGCGCGCGATCCTCGCCGGCCGCCGCGAAGCGCTGTTCTGGCGGCGCTCCCTCGAGCAGAACTCGCCCCACGCCTACTGGACTTATCTCAAGCGCTATCCGCGCGGGCCGCACGCGGCGGAGGCCTACGAACGACTTCACCGTCTGGCGGCGCGAGCCGAGCCGCCCGCGGATTTCCGACCGGAGGATTACAGCGACTTGCCGCCGCCCCCGAGCGACGAGCTCGTCTATGCCGATCGTCCCGCTTATTCCTTCAGCGGTCCGGATTACGGCCCGCCCCCGCCGCGCTCCCGGTACCGCCTCGAGGAGGACGACGACGATTGGCGTGATCTGCCCCCACCGCCGCCGCCGACGATCAGCGGGGCGTTGCCGGCCCTCGCAGTGGCGATTCCGTTACTTTTGACCGCGCGCGCGTATCACGACGCGGGCCGGCGCGACGGTCATGCGGAACGCGGCGCGCCGCCGCCGCGAATCGCCCCCGCCGCTCCCCCGCCGCTGCCCCCCGGCGTTCACGTCGTGCAGACTCCGCCAGGAGCGAAGATTCAAAGGACGCCTGCGATACCTGCCCCTGCCACAGCGACGCCGGTCCCGCTGGAGAAGGCGCCGCAACCGACGCTCTCGCCGACCCCGAGCGCAACGCCGAAGCCGACTCCCACGACCGAGGGCGCGCCGGCCCCGGTGGCGAAGACGCCGCAACCGACGCCGTTGCCGTCGCCGAGCGCGACGCCGAAGCCGACTCCCACGACCGAGGGCGCCCCGGCCCCGATGGCGAAAACGCCGCAACCGACGCACTTGCCAACGCCGACACCTGCCCCGGGCGCTACATCCGGGCCAGCTTCGCGTTCGCAGACGCCCGAACCGGCCCCTCTGCCGACTCCGATCCCCCACGGCAAGCCCAAGCAGGCTCCCGAGAGGGAGAGCGCGCCGGCTCCGCTGACCAATACGCCGCAACCCACGCCCTCGCCTACGCCAACCCACAGCGCGGCGCCGAAGCCGACTCCCCGAAGCGAGGCCGCGCCGGCTCCGCTGGCCAAGACGCCGCAACCCACGCCCTCGCCGACGCCGACAACTCGCGCTGAGCCGAAGCCGACTCCCAAGAGCGAGGCCGCCCCAGCTCCGCTGGCCAAGACGCCGCAAGCCGCGCCCTCGCCGACGCCGACAGCTCGCGCTGCGCCGAAGCCGACCCCGAAGAGCGAGGCCGCGCCAGCTCCGCTGGCCAAGACGCCGCAAGCCGCGCCGACGCCGAACTTGGCGCCCAAGCCGACTCCCAAGAGCGAGGGCGCGCCGGCGCCGCTGGCGAAGACCCCGCAAACGGCGCCCTCATCGTCGGAGCCCGCACCCAACAAAGGGGCGGCTCGCCCGGAGAAGGCAGACTGCGGCAAACCACCGCTGCCCGCATGCCCAAAATAGCCAAGCGCGGGTAGAAGGGTTTCCGAGGACCGGATTGATGACGGCGCATCTTCGGGTGAGCGGGTCCGCGACAACATATTGGACGCTGCCAGTCGTCGCGTCATGAAATGCAGTCACATCGGGCTCCATACGCCTGTTCCCCCGCATTGGCGGCGACGCCAACCGCGGTTCGCCTCGCGCGGCGGAGAGAGTCTTGGCGCTCACAATTGTCATCTGTCTTTTCATGATGCGGACCAAGGGACGTTACGCTATATTGGCGAGGGCTGCGGCGAGTTCGTTCGGCAGGTCCACCATGACATCGTGCCCGCCGGGCAGCTTGATGACGTCCCATCCTGGCGCCCCGGTATATTTCTTGGCGAAATAACGGAATGGACTGGGGTCCCACCCATCGGCCAAGATATAGAGACGGCGCTTCACATTCTCGATCTTGCCTGACAGCAAGACAGGCATCTCGAAGGTGGCGAGCGCTTGCGGGCCGCAGCGCCGGTTCACCCAATCACGATTTGCAGGCGAGACGTGGAGCATTTCCGCCGTCAGCGGATGCGTCATCCCACTGGTCCTTTCCAGGGCTGCGCCGCGAAAGCCGCCGATGAATTGTGCAGCCACCGGCGGTTCGACCGCCTTGTGCAGCAGCGCCATCAAAGACTCGCCGTCACCCGGTACGAACGCATCGAGATAGACGAGCGCTTTGATGCGGTCGGGCATCCGGTCGGCCAGCCCCGTTATCACCATGCCGCCATAAGAATGGCCGACGAGAACGATGTCGCTGATTTCCTCGGCCTCGATGCAGCCCGCGACGTCGCGAATGTGGGTTTCGAGGGTAATGTTTTCATCCGCCTGATGAGCGCGCTCGCCGACGCCGGTATGGGTCGGCGTGAAAACCTCGTGCCCCAACTTGCGCAGCGCCGCCGCGGTGTGACGGTAGCACCAGCCGCCGTGCCACGCGCCGTGAACGAGAACAAACGTCTTTCTTGCCGTATCCATCATTGTTGCTCCTAAAAGGTGTCGTCGAAAACGGGGGACTTCATGGTTCGCGCCAAGATTTCCGGTCGCGGGTTATCGGCCGGAAACCGATTGAAGCTTTCTGTCCAAGCGCAGTGAAATGCCGCCGCGAATTGGTGCGGGTCCATGCGTCGGTGTGAGCGGTTTCGCCGGAACTGATTGAAGCTTTGCAAGCGATCGCTGCCCGATACGCGACTAGATCGCCATCCGGGAACCGGATATCAAGTTTGTATTCCGTACTTGGCTTCGCGTCGAAAGAGCCCGCTCGGATCGATTGGAACAGATATTTGGCTTGAATGCCCGAGGCGTCGACCACAGATCCGAAGGCGGGCTGCTGGACGCCCACTCGTGATGGCATCGAGGTCATGATCAGATACGGCCAGTTTTGCCCCGTCGCGAAGACCGCCGAGATCTTCGGCGATCGATGGTCGCCGCTGATCATTCGCGAGCTATGTTATCGCCCCAGGGCGTTTGGCGACTTCCTGGCGGCCATTCCGCTGGTCTCCAGAACCATGCTGGCGCAACGGCTGAAGGAATTGGCGGCCGCCGACGTCGTTCATGCCGATGCGAAGGAAAATGGCCGAGGCTACAGCTATAAGCTGACGGCAGCCGGAGAGGCGTTTCGGCCAATGATCCAGATGATGGGCGAATGGGGGCTCAAATGGGGACAGGGGCTGATCGGTCCCGGCGATCTCGATTCGAAGCTGCTGATATGGGCAATACGCCAGCACATCGATCGGGAAGATATTGCGGCGCAGGAATTTGTCCTCCGCTTCGATTTCAGGGGCATCCCCAAGGGCAGCCGCAATCCGCGCCATTGGTGGCTGCTGATCCGGCGGGACGAGATTGAGGTGTGCCTGAAGGATCCCGGGCAGGATCTCGACGTCATGATCGAGGCCGACCTCGCCGCCTTTACGAAGGTCTGGACGGGATATTGCCGTCTCGAAGAGGCTCTTATCCGAGGGCTCGTCAGGTTCCGCGGCGCCGACTCGGCAATTGCCCAAATGCATCGGATGCTGAAATTGACCGATGAGACCGTGGTGCGGAATCGCGGCGTCTTACAACCTAGACTAATGTAGGTGCGGACTAAAGCACAGCGGTCATGCGCCGCGCCGCTCCGTCCATCGCTGCCGCGCCTTGGCCCGGCGCCCAGCCGCGAGCGCGGTTTCCGAGTTCACCACTTCGGCATATTCGCCGTGCAGGTTGGCGAGCGACAGCGTGTGCACGTCTTCGGCGGGCCAGAGCCTGCCCCCGAGATCGCGGACGTCCACCGCCCAACAGGCGTCGCCGACCAGAAACACGCGATAGCCGATGTCGGCGGCGGCGCGAACTGTCGCCTCGACTGAATTCTGCGTGAGCACGCCGCAGACGACGAGGGTCGTCACGCCGATCGCGTCGAGCGCCGCTTCGAGGTCCGTGTCGACGAAGGCGCTGTGGGTCCGCTTGGCCGTCACCCGTTCGCCGGGGAGCGGCGCCGCCTCGGGCTTGAAGGCGTGGCCGGGGCTATCGGGGCGATAGGGCGAGGCGGGTTGCTCCGAATCGTGGCGGATGTGGAAGATCGGCAGGCCTTCCTCGCGCCAGACCGCGAGCAGCGCCGCGATCGCGGCTTCAGCGCCGGGATTGTTGCGCGGCCCCCATTTCGGGTCGTCGATCGCCATCTGCACGTCGATGACGAGGAGCGCGGCGTCGCTGGGCAGGCGCATCGTCGGCCTCAGCGCGGCAGTAGGAGCCAGACGTCGAAATCGAGCACGACGCTGGGCTCATAACCTTCGCCTTTGCGAAGCGGAAAATCATCGCAGGGGCGGTTTTTGGTCGCAACCAGGCGCACGCGGAGCGCCCCGACGTCGTCGCGGCCGGGCAAGACGGCCGTATCGAGGATTTCGCTCCAGGCGAACACCGTATCCCCCGCGAACAGCGGCGCGACATGCCGCCCGCCGTTGATCGCCGCGACATGGAAAGCATTGGCGAGGCCGTTGAAGCTGAGCGCGCGCGCGAGCGAGATGACGTGGCCGCCGTAGATCAGCCGCCGTCCGAACCGGCCTTGCGCCTCGCTGAACTGGTTGAAATGCACCTTGGCGGTGTTCTGATAGAGACGGGTCGCGATCTGATGCTCGGCCTCCTCGACCGTGACGCCGTCGATATGTTCGATCCGCTCGCCCTTGGCGTAATCGCCCCAGCGGTGCGGCGAGCCGGCGAGCGCAAAGTCGTAGGCGGCGACGTCGAGCGGCGGGCAGGCGGCGCCGAGGTCGTGCGGCGCGACGGCGGCGGGCAGATCGGGAATCTGCGCCGGCGGCGCGGCCGCTTCGGCGTCGCGCTTGCGCACCATCACCCAGCGGACATATTCGACGACCGCCTCGCCTCGCTGATTGAAGCCGCGAGTTCGGACCCAGACGACGCCGCTCTGGCCGTTCGAGTTTTCCTTGACGCCGATCACCCCGGAGGCCGCCGTCAGCGTGTCGCCGGGATAGACCGCCCTCAGAAACCGCCCGTCGGCATAGCCGAGGTTGGCGATTGCATTGAGCGAAATGTCGGGCACGGTCTTGCCGAAGACGACATGGAACGCGAGCAGATCGTCGATCGGCGCGGCGGGATAGCCGATCGCCCTCGCGAACGTCTGCGCGCTCTGCACGGCGAAACGCGAGCCGTAGAGCGCCGAATAGAGCGAGCCGTCGCCCGCGTTCAGCGTGCGTGGCGTCGCGTGGCGCAAGGTCTGTCCGAGCCGGAAATCCTCGAAGAAGCGCCCGGCGGCGGTCTTGGATGAGACGAGCGACATGCCTAGAACACGTACGGATAGATGTAGAGCACGATGATTTGTTCGACCAGCAGGATCAAGAGGAACAGCACGATCGGCGAAATATCGATGCCGCCGGTGTTCGGGAGCCAGCGGCGGATGCGCCGCAGCAGCGGTTCGGTCAGGGCGACCAGGGTGTTCCAGATCGAGCGGACGACGTCGTTGCGGATATTGACCACGTTGAACGCGATCAGCCAGGACATCACAGCAGCGGCGATGATGACGTATTTGTACAGATCGAGGGCAATCAAGATTATGTTCAGTATCGCTCGCATGGACGCTCCTATAGGGCCGATCCGCGAGGGCGACGTCCCGCCGCCATTCCCTCGTTGACACGCGCAAGGCCCGCACGTAAACACCCGCGCGACGGGGCTGTAGCTCAGATGGGAGAGCGCTGCAATCGCACTGCAGAGGTCAGGGGTTCGATTCCCCTCAGCTCCACCAGGTTACGTAGCGACAAACGTGGTGCGTACCCAGGGGGTCGTTCCAATGGTGGCAAAGTAAAGAGCCAGCATTGATGGGTGGGCGGCGATCCCGCCCACTTCTCTCAAAGAGAAGTACTCGAGAGGCGCGGCGG
>DASXYQ010000199.1:0-4411 GCA_036502445.1 Roseiarcus sp.
TCGCCTACGCCAAGCTTGCGGCGCTGGCCGCCGGGGCGGAACTCGCGCGGAAGTCGATTTGAGGGGGTTCGGAATTCGGGAAGCGAGAAGTTTTGAGAAACAGGCGGCAGGCGTTGCCTGCGGATGGTATTCTTGCTGATATGGCTTGGCCCCGCAGCATTGGCAGCCGTCGGGGGCGACAGGAATCGCCGATGAACAATTTCCTGAGCCTTGGCGACATCACCATCCATCGCATCGTCGAGCTGGAGGGGCCGTTTCTGCCGGCGCTCGACGTGTTCCCGACGCTCACAGCGGAATCGCTCGACGAAAATCGACATTGGCTCGCGCCGACGGGCCTCGATCAAGAGGCAGGTTGCTGCTCAGTTTCCACTCCTTTGTCGTGCGCACGCCGCATCACACCGTGCTGGTTGACAGTTGCATCGGTAACGACAAGGCGCGGGCGATGCGACCGGAATGGAATTTGAAGCGCGACGGAGACTTTTATGCGCGCGCTCGCCGGCGCGGGTTTTGGCGTCGACGATATCGACTTCGTCATGTGCACACATCTGCATGTCGATCATGTCGGTTGGAACACCCGGTTGCAAGATGGGCACTGGGTCCCGACTTTCCCGAAGGCGCGCTATCTGTTCTCGGAAGGTGAATTCGGCTATTGGACCGAGCAGCACGCCAAGGCAGAAGTGCCGTTCTTCTGCGATAGCGTGCTACCGATCATGGAAGCCAAGCGGGCCGAATTGGTGCGCGACGACCATGCGCTCGATGACCATGTCCGACTCTTGCCGACTCCCGGCCACACGCCGCACCACGTTTCGGTTTGCTTCGGCCGGCGCGGCGACGATGCGGTCATGACCGGGGACGTGATGCATTCGCCGCTGCAGGCGCGCTATCCCGAACTATCCCCACGCTTCGATGTCGATATGGACGCGGCGGCCAAGACGCGTCGCCGCTTCCTCGAGCGATATTGCGACACACGCACGTTATGCTGCACGGCTCATTTCCCTTCGCCGTCGATAGGGCGAATCACGCGTTGGGCCGAGGGGTTTCGCTGCGATCTCGTCGAAGCCTGATCGGCCAGCAGGCGAGCCCGGCACGAAATCGATCGACCGGTGAGAGAGTTCGTCACGGAACGCGGCTGTGCGATCGCATCCCCGGAACAGCAAGCCGGAGTCCTGTTGTCTTCGGCTTGCTTGACGCTCACGAGGCCGACTGCTAACCCTGCATAGATCTCGGGAACCGTAAAATCTTGCGAATCAATTACTTACATCTATATTCAACGCGTTCGGAATGACGATTCGCTTCCACAAGGGGGATCTTCCCGCCGAGCTCGATCTCGGCCCGATCGTCGCAATCGACACCGAGACGCTCGGCCTCGAGGTCAAGCGCGATCGGCTCTGCGTCGTCCAGCTCTCTCGCGGCGACGGCAGCGCGGACGTCGTGCAGATCGGGATCGGACAAGACCGCGCGCCGCGGCTCGAGACGCTGCTCGCTGACGCGAACGTGCTGAAGCTGTTTCACTTCGGCCGTTTCGACATGGCGACGCTGTGCAACGCGTTCGGCGTGATGCCGGCGCCGGTCTATTGCACCAAGATCGCCTCCAAACTGGCGCGGACCTATACCGACCGGCACGGTCTAAAGGACCTCACGCGCGAATTGCTCGGGGTCGAGATTTCCAAGCAGCAGCAATCGTCGGACTGGGGCGCGGAGACGCTCAGCGAGGCGCAGCTCGCCTATGCCGCCTCCGACGTGCTCTTCCTCCATGCCTTACGCGAAAAGCTCGACGCGATGCTCGCGCGGGAGGGTCGCGACGGGCTGGCGCGCGCCGCTTTCGGCTATCTCCCCGATCGCGTGCGGCTGGATCTGGCCGGTTTCCAGGAAACGGACATTTTCGCCCACGGCGGCTCGCCCTGAACCGCCGGCGCCGCCCTACCCTTCCGCCAACGGCGGCACGGGGCGCGGGCGGCCGTTCTCGTCAATGGCGACGAAGGTGAAGGTGGCGTCGGTCACCTTCTCGCGCATGTGGGTGCGAAATCGCCGCGCCCAGGCCTCGATGTGGATTTTGATCGAGGTGCGGCCGACCCGGTC
This sequence comes from Roseiarcus sp., assembly GCA_036502445.1. Taxonomy (GTDB): domain Bacteria; phylum Pseudomonadota; class Alphaproteobacteria; order Rhizobiales; family Beijerinckiaceae; genus Roseiarcus. The sequence goes on from DASXYQ010000199.1 coordinate 2,080, forward strand.
GACTTCGGTATAGACGCACAGAACGTCGCCGATCTTGACCGGGCGAATGAACTTCATCGTCTCGACGGCGATCGTCACCACCCGCCCCTGCGCGCGCTCCACCGCCGCGATGCCGCCGGCCTGGTCCATCTGACTGAGCACCCAGCCGCCGAAAATGTCGCCGTTGGCGTTGGTGTAGGCGGGCATGGCGACCAAGCGAACGGTGAGTTCGCCGCGTGGTTGCTCGACGGTCGGAAGCTGCGCTGACAAGAACCATTCCCCCGCACGCCATATGCGCGACAGTCTGGCGCGCACGGTCGGCTTGCGCAAGGCCCCACGTGTGCGGTCACGGGACGCCACGTATCCGCTGAGAACCGTCTCGTGGATTATTTTGTTGTCCGCTACTTTAACCCGATTGGCTCCGTGCGAATTTCCCTGCTCCGGTCGAAGCGCGGAATTAATTCCCTGCTCGCGCAAAATAATTCCCTGCTCCTCTGCACAGGGAATTTGCCTCGAAGTTACTGGATTCGCAAATGTTTTGAGCCGCATTATCACGAAAAACGGCTGAATCGACGAAAATTCCCTGCTTTTTTCCCTGCCAGCAGGGAATTCGACACATCCGGATGCCGTGAATAAATCTGCGGGCAGGCAGCCAAGGAATCCACACTGTCGGGAACGGGGCATGCTCGAAATTTGCGCGTCAGGCTTGTGGCCGCGGGGGCGTCTTCGACGCGCCTCCGCCCAGAACCCGAACGTCGGATCGGAGCCTATATTTCGGCGGTCGCCTAAGTCGGGGCTCGAGCCGCTCGCCGTCCGGCGACCACCCGCGCTCGGCCGGAAAGATCGGAAAGCAAAGCGGAGACCTCCAGCCCGGCGGCCCGCATTATCGCCGCCGCCGCTTCGCCCTGCCCTTCCCCGAACTCGAGGAAGAACCGCCCCGCGGGCTCGAGCAATCGCGCCAATTGCGGCGCCAGCGCGCGATAGGCCCGAAGGCCATCTTCGCCGCCGTCGAGCGCGAGCCGGGGATCATGGTCGCGCACTTCGCGATCGAGTCCCCCGATCTCGCCGCTTCGGATATAAGGGGGGTTGGAGACGATGAGGTCGAACGCGCCCTCGAGCCCCTCGCCCCAATCACCGAGCCGGATCGTCGCGCGATCCGCCAGACCCAATGCCGCGAGATTGGCGTATGCGAGCGCCGCCGCGCGTTCCGACAGATCGACGCCGAGGCCGATCGCCCGCGGGAATTCGGTCAGGATGGCTGCGAGCAGCGCGCCCGATCCGACGCCCAGGTCGAGCACACGGAGCGCCGCGCCGCGCCGCTCGTCCAACCCGGCGATCGCCGCTTCGACGATGGTTTCGGTCTCGGGCCGCGGATCGAGCACGTCAGGCGAGATCGCCAGATCGAGGCTCCAGAATTCGCGTCGGCCGCAAATGCGAGAGAGCGGCTCGCCCGCGGCGCGGCGCGCGGCGAACGCCGCTATGCGCTCGGCCGCCGCGCCCACCGGCGCCTCGGGCGCACTCACGAGATCGACCGCGCGCCCCCCGCCTGCTCGCGCCAGCAGCAACGCCGCCTCACGTTCCGGCCGGTCGACGCCTCGCGCTCGAAAAAGCCCGGTCAACGCGTCGCGCGCCTGCATCCGCGTCGTAGCGGGACCGATGCCGAGCGGCTCGATCAGGCCAGCATCCCGTGACAGTGCTTGTACTTCTTGCCTGAGCCGCACGGGCAGGCCTCGTTGCGTCCGATCTTGCCCCAGGTCTTCGGGTCTTTGGGATCGCGTTCGGCGACATCGGCAAACGACGGCGCGGCCATCAGGCTGACTTCGGCGGAGGAAAACCCGCCGCCTTCGATCGGTTCGGAAATATCGCCGAAACCCGCCTCGTTCAGGCCGGTGTGCGGGTCGAGATGCTGGAACTGCATCGGGGGCGGCGCCGGATCCGGCTGCTGAAACCGCACTTCGATGCGCATCATCTGCGCGGTCACGGCTTCGTGCCATTGCGCGATCAGCTGCCGGAACAGATCGAAAGCCTCGGACTTGTATTCGTTCAGGGGATCGCGTTGCGCCATGCCGCGCCAACCGATGACCTGCCGCAAGTGGTCGAGCGTGACGAGGTGGTCGCGCCAGAGTTGGTCGAGCATCTGCAGGATCACCTGTTTTTCGACGTAGCGCATCGCCTCGGTCGAATTGCGCGCGACGCGCTGCTCGTATGCTTCGTCGGCGGCCTTTTGCAGGCGCTCGCCCATTTCCTCGTCGGCAATGCCTTCTTCCTTCGCCCAGGCTTCAACGGGAACGTCGAGATTGAGCTTGGCTGTGACCTCCGCTTTGAGGCCCGCGATGTCCCAGGCCTCGGGATA
>DASXYQ010000200.1:0-4588 GCA_036502445.1 Roseiarcus sp.
AGATCGCGGCCGACGTCGTCGTGCTCGCGACCGGCCTCTGGACGCGGGCTCTGGCGAAGAGTTGCGGCGTCAGCGCGCCGCTGCAAGCCTGCGAGCATTTCTACATCGTCACCGAGCCGTTCCCCGGCCTGACCCCCGATCTCCCGGTGCTGCGCGATCCCGACCATTGCGCGTACTACAAAGAGGATGCCGGCAAGCTGCTGCTCGGCGCATTCGAACCGGACGCCAAGCCCTGGGCGCTCGACGGAATTCCCGAAAACTTCGAATTCTCCGAGCTGCCCGAGGATTTCGAGCATTTCACGCCGATCCTGGAGGCTGCGATGCGGCGCCTGCCCTCGCTGGAGAAGGTCGGCATCCGAAAATTCTTCAACGGGCCGGAGAGCTTTACGCCCGACGTGCGCTACATGCTCGGTGAGGCGCCCGAGCTGGAGCGGCTCTTCATCGCGGCCGGCTTCAACTCGATCGGCATCCAGTCGGCTGGCGGCGCCGGCAAGGCGCTCGCCGAATGGATCATCGAGGGCCATCCGCCGATGGATCTCTCAGACATCGACATCCGTCGATTGCAGCCGTTCCAGGCCAACAAAGCCTATCTCGGCGCGCGCGTGACCGAATCGCTCGGCCTGCTCTACGCCATGCACTGGCCGTATCGACAATACGAGACCGCGCGCAACGTCCGGCTGTCGCCGCTGCATCAGCGCCTTGCCGACCGCGGCGCCTGTTTCGGCGAGGTCGCGGGTTGGGAGCGCGCCAACTGGTTCGCGCCCGAAGGCGAGAAGGCGGCGTACGCGTATAGCTACTTCAAGCAGAACTGGTTCGCGCATTCGGGCGCCGAGCACCGCGCGGTGCGCGAGGCGGTCGCGATGTTCGACATGACCTCGTTCGGCAAGTGTCTGTTACAGGGTCGCGACGCGGAAAGCGTGTTGCAGCGGATTTGCGCCAATGACGTCGCGGTTCCGCCGGGCCGCGTCGTCTACACGCAGTGGCTCAACGCGCGCGGAGGCATCGAGGCGGATTTGACGGTGACACGGCTTTCCGAGCGCGCGTTCCTGATCGTGACGGCGGGCGCGACCGCGCGGCGCGATTTCGCCTGGCTGAAGCGTCACACGCCGGAGGACGCGCATTGCTTTGCGACCGACGTGACCTCGGGCCTTGCCGTGCTGAGCCTGATGGGACCGAATTCGCGCGCGCTCTTGAGCGCGGTCTCGCCCGGTGACTTTTCCAACGCGGCGTTTCCGTTCGCGAGCAGCCGCGAAATCGAAATCGGCGCGGCGCGGGCGCGCGCCAGCCGCATCACCTATGTCGGCGAACTCGGCTGGGAGCTCTATGTCCCCTCTGAATTCGCCATCGGCGTCTTCGATGCGATCGTGGCGGCCGGCGCACCCTTCGGGCTGAAGCTCGCGGGCCTGCACGCGCTGGATTCCTGCCGCATCGAGAAGGCCTACCGCCATTGGGGGCACGATATCTCCGACGAGGACACGCCCGTCGAGGCGGGTCTGATGTTCGCTGTCAAGCTGAACAAGGGCGCCGACTTCATCGGCCGCGACGCGCTGCTTCGCAAGCGCGAGGCGCCGGCGACGAAGCGCCTGCTGCAATTGGCGTTGCGCGATCCCGAGCCGCTGCTGTACGGCAACGAGCCGATCTGGCTCGGCAAGTCGATCGTCGGGCGGACGACCTCGGGCGCCTATGGCCATACGCTCGGCGCCGCGATCGCCCTCGGCTATGTCGAGCACCCCGAAGTCGCGACGCGCGGATTCGCCGAGGCCGGCGGGTTCGAGATCGAGGTCGCGGGACGGCGGGTGGCAGCGCGCGCGAGCGTCGCGCCGATGTACGATCCGAAAGGCGAGCGGATCCGGGGGTAGCCCTTCGGCGTCCGATCGATCTGGATCGTCATTGCGAGGAGCGAAGCGACGAAGCAACCCAGGGGCCGCGTGATGCGGCCCCTGGGTTGCTTCGCTGCGCTCGCAATGACGATGTGACGCTGCCCTCTTACGCTATCCCCCGAGATGTTCGCCGTCCGCTCGTCCGATCGATGCGAGTTTCGCACGATCGCAGAACAGCCGGTCCGCTGTGCGCCCTACGGCTCCCGCGGTCTCCAGCGAAGCCAGCGCGGCGTTGATCTTGGGGCGGCTGGCGCCCAGCAGCAGCGCCAGTTCGCTTTGGGAATAATGAAGCTCCAGGGAAATCCGCCGTCCGGGCGGGGCCTGTCGATCGCCGATCGCCAGCAGGAGAAATCGCGCCAGACGAACGTCGAGCGGATAGAGCGCCACGTCTTCGAGCCTGTCGCTGACATTGCGAAGCCGCGCGCACAGGAACGAAATGACGACGTCGGAGATGGCGGGGCTTCGGTGACGCAGGCGTTGAAAGGCAGTGCGCTCCAGGCCATAGACCGTCGTTCGCGCGAGCGTCGTCGCTTCGGCGCTGCGCGGCAGGCCATCGAGCATGGCAATTTCGCCAAACAGAGCGCCCGGCCCAATGATTTCAAAACTGAGCTCGCGGCCCTCGCTGGTCGCGACCGCGAGCCGAACCTGTCCCTCCGCCACCACGTAGAGATGGGTCCCCGGGTCGCCGCGAGCGAACACCATTTCGCCCTTTTCGAATTGCCGCTCGCGAAAGCTCTCGGCGAAGGCGGCGAGATCGTCAGGCGCAAGACCCCTGAACAGGTTCGCGCCCTCGAGAAGCTCGGCGATTCGCTGGGTTGCAGGATTTGACGACATGGCGATCCGATACGCGCCGAGGACCAGCGCCGACGATTGGACGCTTCCCCTGGTCGGCTAGGTAGCGCCCGTCGCGTCGATTTTCAACTTCTCCAGCGCGGCAGCGGGTCTCCCGCCGTCGGAACAAGGGTGGTAATGAGCCCATCATGAACATCCACGTTCCCACCAAAACCCTCGATGACCGCATCGCCGCTCTCTGCGCGGAACAGCCGCCAGATCACTCGCTGCGACAGGCGTTCTACAACGATCCCGAAATTTTCGAGGCCGACATCGAGCGGCTGTTCCTCCGCCATTGGCTGTGCGCGGGACACGAGAGCCAAGCGCCGAACCCGGGCGACTATTTCCTCTACGAAATGGCGCAGGAATCGATCATCATCATCCGCGGGCAGGATCGGCGACTGCGTGCGCTCGCCAACGTCTGCCGGCATCGCGGCTCGCGCATTTGCCTGAAGAGCGAAGGCCGGGCGAGCGTGCTGGTGTGCCCTTACCACGCCTGGGCCTATAATCTCGACGGTTCGCTGCGCTCGGCGCGCTACATGGCGGGCGATTTCGACGCCAAGTCGCACGGGCTGAAGTCGATCCATCTGCGCGTCGTCGAAGGGCTCGTGCTGATCTCCTTCGCCGAACATCCGCTCGATCTCGGCCACGCCGAAGCCGCGCTGCACGCGGCCTACGGCCCTTACGGCTGGGCAAGCGCCAAGGTCGCGCATCGCGAGCTTTATCCTATCCAAGCCAACTGGAAGCTCGCGGTCGAGAATTATCTCGAATGCTACCATTGCGGCCCCGCGCACAAGGAATATTCCAAGCTTCACGCGCTGGAGCAGCCGCTCGAGCAGATTGCCGAATTGAACGCCGCGATGGAGGCGCGAACCTGCGCGCTCGGCGTCGATGTAGGAACGATCACGCGCTGGCTGCCCTCTTCGAGCGGCGAGCCGCCGATCATGTGCTTTCGCTATGCGCTCTACGACGGCGTCAAGACAGGCAGCGAGGACGGCTCGCCGCTCGCTCCGCTGATGGGCGAGTTCACGGATTACGACGGCGGCGTCACCTCGACGCACTTCGGCCCGGCGAGCTTCTTCGTCGCCTACGCCGACCATGGCGTGATCTACCGCTTCATGCCGCTGACCGTCTCGACCTCTGCGATGGAGGTGATCTGGCTGGTGCGCGGCGACGCGCGCGAGGGCGTCGATTACGACACGGACAAGCTGACCTGGCTCTGGCGCGTGACCAGCGAAGCCGACAAGCGCATCACCGAGGACAATCAGGCCGGCGTCAATTCCCGCTACTACACCCCCGGCCCGTACGCCCCGATGGAGCCGAACGCGAAGCGGTACATCGCGTGGTATCTCGGGGAGGCGGCGAGGAGCGAAAACGGGCCGAGATAGACCCTTACGCCGCCTTCCGAACCTGCACCTCGACCCTCAGCCCGGCCGCGGCGAGCAAAGTGATGAGAGCGTCAATTCCAAACAGGGATATCTTTCCGCGCATCAGGTCGGAAACCCTCGGTTGAGTGACACCCAGCGCCGCTGCGGCTTCGGCTTGACTCCAGCCCTGCTCCTTTATGTGTTGTTTGAGGCTGATCATCAGGAACGAACGGATTCTCATGTGCTCCGCCGCATCCGGCGTGTCTTCGATCGCGTCCCAGACGCTCGCAAAATCCTGTGTCTTCATTTTTTGGGCTCTTCGCGAAGATTGAACAGCGACTTGTAGCCGACGGTTCTCCCCTCCCCGTAAGAACGGGGAGGGGAATTCTCCAGCGCCCCGCTACCCGAACCGGAACCCCGAAATCGTCTTGCCTCCGATCACGTCGTGGAAAGCCCGGACGCCGCGACTGTCCGTCGCCGCGCCCGCCGCGACCATGAGGGGCAGCAGGT
>DASXYQ010000201.1:0-7630 GCA_036502445.1 Roseiarcus sp.
CAGCGAGGCCGCCGAGGCCCTCGGCGTGCGCCGCGCGACCCTCTCCGACGTCGTCAACGGCAAGGCCGCCGTGTCGCCGGAAATGGCGCTTCGGATCGAGAAGGCTTTCGGCGTGAACATGGACACGCTGCTGAAAATGCAGGCTTGGTTCGATGCCTGCGAGATGCGCGACCGCGCCGACCAAATCGTGGTGAAACGTTATGTTGCCGAACCATCAACGCGCGGCTGAGCAAAGATGCGCGGTTTGGCCCGCGAGTCGCCCCGGCCCGAAAAGCCTACAGGCCCCAAATCCGCGAGTGCTCGCATGATCGACCATGACCACGACCATTCCGAACTCTCCGGAGTAGAGCTGCGCGTGCGTGCGCTCGAAACGCTGCTGGTCGAAAAGGGCTATGTCGATCCAGCGGCGCTCGACGCGCTGGTCGAGACCTACGAGCACAAGGTCGGGCCGCGTAACGGCGCCCGCGTGGTCGCGCGCGCCTGGAGCGATCCGGAGTATCGCGCCCGCCTGCTGAACGACGCGACATCCGCCATCGCCGAACTCGGCTACGGCGGCCGGCAGGGCGAGCACATGGTCGCGCTCGAGAACACCCCCGAGCGCCACAATATGGTCGTCTGCACTTTATGCTCGTGCTATCCCTGGCCGGTGCTCGGCCTGCCGCCGGTCTGGTACAAGTCGCCGCCCTATCGCTCGCGCGCGGTGATCGATCCGCGCGGCGTGTTGGCCGAATTCGGCGTCACCTTGCCGCCGCAGTCACAAATCCGCGTCTGGGATTCGACCGCGGAGATTCGCTACCTCGTCATTCCGCGGCGCCCGGATGGCGTCGAGGGTTGGGGCGAGGAGCGGCTCGCGACGCTGGTGACGCGCGACAGCATGATCGGCGTCGGCCTCGCGCTGACGCCTGCGAGCGCGGGAGCGGTTACATGAACGGCGCGCAAGACCTCGGCGGCATGATGGGTTTCGGAGCGATCGCGCCCGAGACCGACGAGCCCGTGTTCCACCATGAGTGGGAAAAGCGAGCGCTCGCCGCGACCCTGTCCGCGAGCGCTTGCGGGCTCTGGAATATCGACGTCGGCCGCCATGCGCGGGAGACGCTGCCGCCGCCGGCCTATCTCACGAAGAGCTACTACGATATCTGGACCAGCGGTCTCGAAAAGCTCGTTCTTCGGACCGGCATGATCAGTGAAGCGGAGATGCACGCGGGAAAGATCTTGACGCCCGCGCGCACAGTCCCGAGGAAACTGGCCGCCGCGGATGTCGCGGGCGCTCTCGCCAAGGGCACGCGCTATGACCGCCCTGCGAGCACGGCGGCGCTGTTCGTCGTCGGCGAGACCATACGCACGAGGGTGATGAACCCGACCACGCACACGCGGCTGCCGCGATACGCCCGCGGCAAGCGCGGCGTCGTCGAAGCTGTGCGCGGCTGTTTCGTCTTCCCCGACGCGAATGCGCACGGCGGCGGCGAGGATCCCCGCTGGCTCTACACCGTCCATTTCAGCGCGGCGGAATTGTGGGGCGCCAGCGCGGACCCCTCGCTGGAGGTTTCGATCGATGCCTGGGAGCCCTATCTCGAGCGCGCCTGAGGCCCCGCCGTTCGGCGAGCCCTGGCAGGCCCAGGTCTTCGCGATGGCCGTCTCGCTCGAGCAGCGCGGCGTGTTCGATCGGAGCGAATGGACGCGAGCGCTCGGCGCGGAAATCGCGGCCGGCCCCGACGAGGCGGGCCACGAGAGGTATTTTCAGGCCTGGCTGCGCGCGCTGGAAAAAATTCTGATCGCCAAGGGCGTGGCGAGCGGCGCCGACTTGCACGATCTCGCGGAGGCTTGGCGCGCCGCGGCCGAGGCGACCCCGCATGGCCGGCCGATCGTGCTCGGAGCCGGGCGCGGAGGCGCAGCAGGCTCCCACGAAAAGTTGCGTTGAACGCCCTGTAGGCCACTCATAAATTCTAGATCAAACGGGTAAATCTGGAGGAGACGTGGACATGGCCCCCTATCGCGACGCAACGTTCTGTTCAACGGAGCCGCTGGCGGCTTGGTGGCGGCGGTGGTGGCGGGCGACGCCTCGGCGCAGAGCTATTCTTCGGCCGCGGAGAGCGATCCTGGCCCGCACGACGATGCAGAGGCCGCGGTCAATCCCAATGACTGGCAGGGCCTGCCGACGGATCACGGCAATCTCGGCACGCTGCGGGCCTCGTTTTCGTCCGTCCATAACCGCCATACCGCGGCGGGCTGGGCGCGCGAGGTCACGGTCCGCAATTTCCCGATCTCCAAGGCGATGGCGGGCGTCAACATGCGGCTGCCCGCGGGGGCCGTGCGCGAGTTGCACTGGCATGTTCCCGCCGAATGGGCGTTCGTCACCTACGGTGTCGGCCGCATCACCGGCGTCGATGCGCAGGCGCGCAAATTCATTTCCGACGTCAAGGAGGGCGATCTCTGGTTCTTCCCCGGTGGCGTTCCGCATTCGATTCAGGGTCTGGGGCCGGACGGCTGCGAATTCATTCTGGTCTTCAACGACGGAAATTTCTCCGAGGACAGCACATTTCTGATCACCGATTGGTTCGCGCACCTGCCGAAGCCCCTGCTGGCGAAGAATTTTGGCGTGCCGGTGTCGACGTTCGACGATACCGATCGCAACGATCTGTGGATCTTCGGCGCGCCGCTTCCCGGCTCGCTGGCCGACGACCTCGCGCAGAGCCAGAACCCGGAAGTCCCCAACCCCTACGCATTCTCGCTCGGCGATTCCAAGCCGGTGTACGAGTCGGCGGGAGGAACGGTGCGGATCGCCGATTCCCACAATTTCAAGGCGACGACGATGGCCGCCGCGCTGGTCGAGATCGAGCCCGGCGGGTTGCGCGAGCTGCACTGGCATCCACTTTCCGACGAATGGCAGTATTACATCAGCGGCACGGCGCGAATGGGCGTTTTCTTCGGCGAGGGCCGCCACGCCACCGTCCAGTTCCATCCCAGCGACGTCGGCTATGTCCCGAAATCGATTGGCCACTACGTCGAGAATGTCGGCAAGGACACCCTGCGCTTCCTGGAGGTTTTCGCGAACGGCGAGTATGCCGACATTTCGCTGGCTTACTGGATCGCGAACGTGCCGCACGAACTGGTCGCAGCGCATCTGAATATTGACGTCGAGGTTTTGAAGAAGATGGCGCAGTCGAAGACTCCGGTGACGCCGGTTTGACCGCGCGGCGCTCTGCTTTACGCACGACGAAACTCAGACGGCCGGCGCCGCCGTAGTCTCGCTCACCCCATCCTTCCGCTGACCCGGCCGCGCTCGCAATGACGGGAAGCGCCGTCAGATAACAGCCGTCATCGGGACGACGCGCGCCAGCCACCCCCGCCGTCTCGCTCGAGGACCGTCGTCGTCATTCCGAACGGCTCCGGCGTGACGCCGAGAATCCAGAGCTCCATGCGCTGAACTTCGACCTCGACGAAAGTCGCATTCGCGCGGTCCTGCTCGCTCGGGAAGAAGGCCTCATACGCCTCCTTCCAATGCTTGCGGTCCTCGTACGCCTTCTCATGCAGCACGGCCGCGCCGATCGCGGAGACGAAGGCGTTGTCGGGCTCATTTTGAAATATGATCGTGACTCTGTTGTCGCGCCGCATGTCGGCGGCCTTGCGCGAACGACCATCAGTGATGAACCGGATCATCCACTCGTCTTCGCCCGCCTCGTTCGGCAGCCGCCCCATCGGTCGCAGTTTGGCGTCGCCCGAAGTGACCGCGGTCGCCAACCAGCAGGAACGCGCGTTTGCGACCACCTTGGCCGCGCCGGCCAGCAGCCGGTTCGCTTCAGCTGCATCGTGCTCGTTTTTCGCTTCTGACATCGACGAACCCTCCGTCTCGCCCCCGCAGCCGTTTTGGTTGATGCCACATCGCGAGATGAAAGTCTCCGCGAATTGCGGCTGTTGACCGTTCAAAAAACCGGCGCGGGCGAGGTTTGAGGGACACGCATGCGACAGACCCGGCCGAACCCCGGCCGGGCCCCCGCCTAAAGAAAAATTCGACCCGACAGCCGGGTAAACTCAGAACTCTTTCCAGGTATCGCCGTGCCAATACCCGCGGCCCTCATGTTCACGCCATCTGTGATTTTCGCCCTCCTTCCAGGTCCAATCATTTGGATGGACGACCACCCCGAAATCCGGGTGAAAGGTGTAATCGCCGTGAACATGCCAACAATCCCCGGCGCTGTTGCAGGCGATGGCGGCCGACGCCGTGGTTGGAGCGAAAGCGAATCCGCAACCGACGATGAGTGCGGCCAGAGCTACTTTGGTTTGCTTGTTCATCCTAGACTCCATGTGTGTCCGGGCCTAGGTAACTCCTTTTCCGCGGAACGGTTCCGGCCTCCACGCTCATCGTGGATGCTGACGCTTCACTCGGCCTGCGATTTTTCTTCCGGCGGGAACCGCTGAGGGCCGCCAGCGTTACCGGTGCTGTAGCGGTCGGGCCGCTCTGGGGGCTTGCGAATGAAGTTTCAGAAGCTCGGCCTCGTCCCAGCAACTCTACGGAAATATTGCGGCGGCGCGGCGCGCCAGCGCTCCGGGGCGAAGTTCGCGGTGTGCTCGGCGATTTTTCTCGCAGGCACATTCTTTTTGGCGGACGAGTTGGCCGGTGCGCGTGGGTCATTCGGTTTCAATATGGGACCGCCCACCGGGCTGGGAACGGTCTTCGACGCCCCGCCGCCCGTATTCGCGCCGGAAGTTCGGCCTGTCGAGCGCATCGAGCGGGAAGTTCGGCCGATCGAACGGCGAGCGGCGAGGCGAAAGTACGCGACCAACCGTGGCAGCCGGGACCGCGGCAATCGAGCCGCGATGTGCGTGCGATTGTGCGACGGTTTCTATTTTCCGAGCGTCAATACGTCGGGCGGCGACGAGGGTTGCGCATCGCAGTGCCCCGACGCGCCCACGGCGTTCTATTCAGAACCCCCAGGGTCCGACAGAATTGAAGATGCCGTGTCCCTCCAGGGCGCGCCTTATTCCGCGCTTCCGGTGGCCAATCGGCATCAGACCTCGTTCGACAGCACATGCACGTGCCATCGCTCCTTCCTCAGATCCTATCTTGCGGATCTGCTGCGTGACCACACGCTGCGCGATGGCGATCTGGTGATGACCGCGAACGGATTCGCAGTATTCAAGAGCGATAAATCGCGCGCGGTCTCGGCCGCGAACTTCGTCGCCCTTTCCCAATCGCCCAGCGTCGCGAAGGATCTGCGCGCGGAACTGACGGCGATGGAGCGCGCCGGAATGTGGGACCGTCAATCTGGGCCCTATTCGTATTCAAACCCAGGCGCCGAGACCACGCAAGCGTCAGCCGGCGCGCCGCGATTGCACAAAGGGACTGTCACTGTCGACAACGGGGACGCGGCTCGATAGAGCGCCACGGTCGGTCTCGGACGAGCAGCGACCCGGTCCTGTAAAGTAGATCGCAGTTTAGCGATTGACTGAGAGTTCAACGGCCCGGCGCGCTTTCTCGAAGAACTGAACGGCTACGGCGGCTTCATTTGGATGCCGGAGTTGGTCGAGCTACACCCCGCCCGCGACAGGGATCAGCGCGCCGGTGACAGCCTTCGCCTCGTCCGAAGCGAGAAACAGGATCACGGCCGCGAGATCGGCCGGCGCCAACCAACGATCGAACGCGGCGCCGGGCATATCGGCGCGGTTGGCCGGCGTGTCGATGATCGAAGGCAACACCGCGTTGACCGTGACGCCTCTGTTCTTCAATTCCTCGGCCAGGCTTTCCGTCAGCCGATGCACGGCCCCCTTGCTGGCCGCGTAGGGTCCCATTCCCGCCGCGGCTTTCACCGCCGAAATGGCGCCGACATTGACGATGCGGCCGGCGCCGCCCGCCAACAGATGAGGAATCGCCGCCTGCGACGCGTGCAAGGCGGTCTTAAGATTGATCGCGAAAAGACGATCCCAACTCGCGGCGTCGCCGCCTTCGCCTTTTTCCCAGACGAACCCGCCGGCGATATTGATGAGCGCATCCAGTCGCCCGAACTTCGCAACGACGTTTGCGATGGCGGCGCGCGCCCGCTCGCCGGAAGAGAGGTCGACGCCGCCGAGCAACAGCGCATCGGGTCCGAGCCGTTCGGCGAGGCCGTCCGGCGGCGCGGGGGCGAAATCGAGCGCCGCCACCGAGGCGCCGCGGTCAGCGGCGGTCGCCGCGACGACTCTGCCGAGGGCTCCGTATCCGCCGGTGACCGCCACCACTTTGCCTTTCATGGCCCCCTCCATTTTCCCTGTTGGCCTCGGCTATTCCTTATGAGCGAAGGCGGGGGACCTCAACGGCGAGCAATCCAGGCGTTTCGGTCTTTTCCTGCTCTACTTCGGCGGCGGCTTCGGCATGGACGCGTAAACGTCGCCGGGAACGATCATGAAGACCAACAGCGATGGTTTCTCGTCCACGCCGAACGGGCCGGGCACCGAATTGTCCACCGCGGCTATGCTCTTCAAATAGGCAGCGATCGCGTTCGCGTCCGATGAGGTCAGCCGCGATAGCGCCATCCATGGCATGATCGGAGCGAGAATGCGTCCGTCCGGTCGTTTGCCTGTAGTGATCGCAGTGACGATATCCTGGGTCGACCAATTGCCGATTCCGGTTTCCTTGTCAGGGGTGAGGTTTCGGCCGGCGAAGACGCCCAGGCCCGGAACTGCGAAACCCACCTCGGAACCAGCGAGCAACCGCTTCACGTCGGGATGGCCAAGAAAGGTTCCAGGCGTATGGCAATCGCCGCAACCGCCGAGCGTCACGAGGTATTTGCCGCGCTCGATTGGAGTTTCCGCCGCCGCGAAGGACGATGTGCCGAGAAACGCCACTATCCCCACCACCCCAGAAAAAATGCGCCGCATATTGAGTCCCCCTGATCGAGTCTATGCGATCGCCCGATCTCGATTTGAGGGCAGTGATCGCCATTTGACGGAATTTCGATGAGCGCCGGCCTCGTCTGAGCCCTGCGCCAGAAGAGCGCCGATTCGCAATCTGCATCGTGCTCGCCATCCTGACAAGCCGCTCTTTCTTGAACGCCGCTCAGTCATGTCGCGTCTGTCGACAGTTGGCGGCGAGCGCGTCCTTGCTCTGCGGGCAGGCGAGACGGCGCTGCATCGCGCGCTGCTCTATGTTGGCTCGAGGGCCTTCCGTCGCTCGGGGTCGCCGCTTTCGCGTTCACGACGCGACATCATGACGAGACGACTGCATTCACGTCTTGCCTCGATGCCCAAAAGCGTCTACACGGCGGCTCCTCGAAACGTCGAGCCCGCTCTCGTTTCGATGCCGGCGCGCCCGTAGCTCAGCTGGATAGAGCACCAGACTACGAATCTGGGGGTCAGGAGTTCGAATCTCTTCGGGCGCGCCAATTATTTCAGTTACTTAGCTAGCATACTGCGAAAGGTTGCTTCCCAGAAATCGCGGTTGGGAAGCATATGGGAAGCAGCGACGCGAACTTGCGAACTCCATGCATCTGCGCCCCGCCGAAATTAGCACGGCTCAAAAGAGGTTGACAGAACGCGAACGGAGGCTGACAGTTCTGATCGAAGAAAATCGCTGGGGATCGAAATGGGGCACAGTTTTGCCACTCGCATCGCGGTGGCCGCGATACTTGGGTTGTGCCAGTGCTTGCTGGCCAAGGCC
>DASXYQ010000202.1:0-1891 GCA_036502445.1 Roseiarcus sp.
GAGATAGGCGAGCCGATCACGGTAGAGATCGGGATCGCGAACATGAAGAGGCCGACGATGCGGGCGCGATAGGCCGAGGGGAACCAGAGCGTCAGGAAAAAGATGATGCCGGGGAAAAAGCCGGCTTCGGCGACGCCGAGCAACAGCCGCATGAGTTTCAGGCTGTATTCGCCGGTCACGAAAGCCTGCGCGCCGGCGATCAGCCCCCAGGTCAGCATGATTCGCGCGATCCAAATGCGGGCGCCGAAGCGGTCGAGCGCCATGTTGCTGGGCACCTCGAAGAAGAAATAGGCAATGAAGAATATGCCCGCCGCGCCGCCGAAGACGCCGGCGGAAAGGCCGAGGTCCTTCGACATCGATGCCCCGGCGAAGCCGATGTTGACGCGGTCGAGATAGGCGATGAAGTAGCAGAGCATCAGGAACGGCACGAGGCGCCAAGCGACCTTGCTCATGGTGCGCGTCTCAATTTCCGCCATCTGTTCCGCTCCCTGAAGGCGCGCCGTCGTACGGGGCGACGTCTCCGTTCAGCTGACAGGATCCGGGCGCGACGCGCAAGGCCGGGTGCGCCCCCTTCCCCCCTCTTGCGGGGGAAGGTGGACGGGCGAAGCGCGGCCGGATGAGGGGGATCGAGCGAAGCGAGATGGCTCCGTGGAGCTCCGCTAACTTTCGAGGTATATCATACGCCGTAGGGCGCCACCGCTTTCGCCGCGTGTCGCACGTTCAGAGCCATCTCGCTCCGCTCGACCCCCCTCATCCGTCATTGCTTCGCAATGACACCTTCCCCCGCAAGGGGGGAAGGAGTTCAACCGAGCTGTTTGCCGGAATCGACAAAAGGGATAGAATGGATCGCGAGAATTTGACCGAGCGAGCCCCGCGCCATGGCCTCTACCCGACAGCCGACATTCTTTCTGCCGCACGGCGGCGGGCCCTGCTTCTGGATGGAGTCTCCGCCGCCGTTCGGGCCGCACGCCTGGGACAGGTTGCGCGAATTCCTCGCGGGCGTTGTCGGCAGCCTGCCGGCGCCGCCGAAGGCGTTCGTCGTCAACACCGCGCATTGGGAGACGGACGCGCCCACCGTCAGCACCGCGGCCGCCCCCGGCATGATCTATGATTATTACGGCTTCCCCAAGCACACCTATGAGCTGAAATATCCCGCGCCCGGCGCGCCCGAGCTGGCCGCCCGGGCGAAAGATCTCATCGCCGGCGCCGACCTGCCGGTCCAGACCGACGGCGAGCGCGGCTTCGACCATGGCGTGTTCGTGCCGTTCCTCATCGTCGATCCGGCTGCGGCAATTCCCGTCGTCATGATTTCGCTGCAGCGCGATCTCGATCCGGCGCTGCATCTAGCGGTCGGCGAGGCTTTGGCGCCGCTGCGGGACGAAGGCGTCGTGATCGTCGGCAGCGGCATGTCGTACCACGACCTCCGGCACTTCCGGGACGGCGACGGGCGCGCCTCCGAGGGGTTCGACGCCTGGCTGGGCGAGGCCGTGACCGCACCCGATCCAAAGGCGCGCGAGGAGAGCCTGACCCATTGGGCGAAGGCGCCGTTCGCGCGCGAGTGCCACCCGCGCGAAGAGCACCTGCTGCCCCTCATGGTCGCGGCGGGCGCGGCGACGGACAGCCTCGGCGTCAGTGCGTTCCACGACGTGATCGGAGGCAAGACGATTTCGGGGTTCCGGTTCGGGTAGGGCGAAGGGAGCCCCCTCTCCCGCTCTCGCGGGAGAGGGTTGGGGTGAGGGGCGTGGGAATTACGACGACCCTCATCCGGCGCTGCGCGCCACCTTCTCCCGCAAGAGCGGGAGAAGGGAGTCGTCGCTGTTCAATCTTCGCGAAGAGCCCAAAAAATGAAGACACAGGATTTTGCGAGCGTCTGGGACGCGATCGAAGACAC
>DASXYQ010000203.1:0-3387 GCA_036502445.1 Roseiarcus sp.
CCGTCGGCGCGAAGATGATCTCCGTCGAGACGGGGGGTCATCGAATGGTGCTCAGCGCATCCGCGAAGCCGCCGACGCCGGACTATGTCTTCGACCTCTCCAATCCCTCGCTGATAGAGGGGGTGAAGGCCGGCTTTCAAACGCTGTTGGCCTCGGATGGCTCGTTGTTGCAGGTTTCGGGCGCCGCGCCGATGGACGGCGCGAGGATCGAAATCACGATCGATCAGACGCCCCTGATCGCGGCGATGTGGCGTCTCTCGCGCACTTACCTGACAATCTTGCTGCTCGAGTCGACGCTGGTCACGTGCGTGCTCTGGGCTGCGCTGTGGCAGCTGGTGATTCGTCCGGTTCGACGCCTCACGTCCAGCATCATCGCCTTCGGCGAACGGCCGCAGGAAGCGCAGCAGATCGTCGCCCCCAGCGGACGCAACGACGAGATTGGTCGGGCCGAGGCCGCGCTCGCGGCCATGCAGGATTCGCTCGCGCATGAACTCGGCCAGCGCAGGCGGCTGGCCGAGCTCGGCATGGCGGTCGCGCGCATCAACCACGATCTGCGCAATATGCTCGCAGCGGCGCAATTGATTTCCGACCGTCTCGCGACCATCCCCGATCCGCTCGCGCAGCGGCTCGCCCCGCGACTGGTGGCGACGCTCGATCGCGCAATCCTGTTTTGCCAGTCGACGCTCACCTACGGCGCGGCCCGCGAACAGGCGCCGGCGCGCCGGCCCTTCGATCTGCGCGAGACCGTGCGCCAGGTGGTCGAGACGGCCCAAGCCACGAGCTGCGGCGCGATCGGTTATGCGATCGAGATTCCACCCAATTTCGAACTTTTTGCCGATCCTGACCACGTGCAGAGGGCCATCGAAAACTTAGCCCGCAATGCAGCTCAGGCGCTGCAGAGCCAGGGCGCCCGCGGTGAGGGATCGCCAGCGATCCGCTTCGTTGCGATCCGAACCGACGGCGTCGCTCTGATCGAGGTCAGCGACAACGGTCCCGGATTCCCGCCGGAGCAGGCATCACGAATCTTCGAGCCTTTTCATCTTTCCACGCGCGAAGGCGGTTCGGGGCTCGGGCTTGCGATCGCGGCCGACCTCGTCGCGCGCAACGGCGGTTCGATCGCGCTCGCTCCGTCGCAGCCCGACGATTTCTACTGCGGCGCGCGTTTTCTCATCACTCTACCGGCTGCCGAGGGCGCGCATAAATCTGCGCGCGCCGCGTCCGCCGCCTGAACCTGCCCCCCCCAGCGCAACTCGATGCGGGCCGCGTTCTTCGCTTCTCCCGCCGGAGCCTCCATGCCCGCCGCCGCTCCTTCCCGCTCGCTCACGGGCGCGCTCCTTGCCCTGGGCGGCTGGGCCGCGTTCAGCCTACAGGACGCCCTCGTCAAGTCCCTCGTCGTCGATCTGCCGGTACCAGAGGTGCTGTTCTGCCGATCCCTGGTGATCGTCGGCCTGACGAGCCTCATCGTCAAACGCACGGATTATCGCGCGATGGCGGAGCCGCGCAACGCGATCGCCATCACGTTGCGCTCGGCGCTCATCCTGTTCGCGTGGCTCGCCTACTACCGCGCCTCGCGCGAGCTCCAGCTCGCCGATCTCGCCACCTATTATTTCGCGGCGCCACTGTTCGTCGTCGGCATTTCCGCGCCGATCCTGCACGAATATGTCGGGCCGGGCCGTTGGCTCGCGACGCTGCTGGGGTTCAGCGGCGTCCTGATCGCCGCGAATCCAACGGTTGGCGCGCCGCTGGCGCCAGTCGGGCTGGCGTTGCTGGCAGCGCTGAGCTGGGCGATCACGACGGTGCTGGCGCGGGGCCTCTCGCGCGGGATCAGCACGCCTTCGATGATGCTCGGGGGAGCCGTCGGCTTCGTCGCCGCGTGCGGCGCGATGTTGCCTGTGCTCGGCGTCTGGCCGAGCGCGCGTCAGGCGGCGCTGATGGGCGGCGTCGGGATCGTCGGCGCGATCGGGCAATATCTCTGGTTCGAGGGCGTTCGGCGCGCACAGGCCTCGCTGCTCGCGCCGTTGGAATATTCGTTGCTCGCTTACGCGATCCTCTGGGGCTGGCTATTTTTTGGCGATTGGCCCCATCCGCGCACGCTCATCGGGGCTTCCGTCATTCTGGCGAGCGGACTGCTGATGACGGCGATCGAGATGCGCCGTTGGCGGATCGCCTCGCGGGATTGAGGCGCCGCCGTTCGCCTGCCGTCACGCACGGGACTTTGGGTACGCCCTGAACAGCGCGGCGCGCTCGAGGTTGGTGAGGATGCCGGCGAACGGCATGGAATGCCGCAACTCTCGTCCTTCGTCGTCATCGGCAAGGGCGCATCGGCGCATTTCGGCGATCGGCGCCGCCAGCAGGCGCTCCCAGGTTTCGATGAGAAACAGCGGGGTCTCGGGCGCTCGGCGCCAAAGCCCTATGAGAGCGCGGGCAGATGCAAGAATGCGAGCGCGCTCGGCTTCGTCGCCGGCTTCGAGACGATCGAATATCTCCGCGAGGTAAGCGTGATCGCGGGTCGGATGGCTCCCGGGCGCAAAATTTTGAGTCAGTTTCGTTTCCCGCTGCGACTCGCCGCATTTCTCAGCGCGGCGAGCCTGTTTCTGGCCGCCTCGAGAATTTGAGGATCGCAGGCGACTTTGTCCAGCAGAGGCTCGACTCGTCGTGGGTCGAAGAGCGCGCCGTCGAGCGCGTGCTCGATCCATTCGAGATCTTTCGGACGGCCGGCAATCAGCTTGGAGACAACCAGATCGTGAACGTTCGGACAGATCGCCGTTGCGTTCCCGGTCGCATCATTTTTTACATGCAAGGCCCGAGTTTCCCAGTCTTCCGGAAGTTTTGCAGTCTCAGGACCCACGCCGTCGGCATAATAGCCAAATGTAGAATGAAAAATAGAATCACGTCCGATCGAACCATCAATGAGATCCGCCAGATCAGGGCGATTCTTCGGATAGAGGTCGAGTTCCTGAGATCGAAGGAGGGCGGAAGGGGCGTTCTTGAATTGAGCGAGTATAGCTTGGCTTCCGACAACCACAAAGAGCGTCTCGCCGGTGATCGCGGCCGCGGCGCGAATGACATGATGAAAGTTCTCGAGCCTCATCGCATTCTACTCTTCATTTGGAGTATCGAGGCGGCCGCGCAGATTTGTCTCACGAATTCAGCGGCGTGGTTCACATGTCTGCGCGGGTGACCATCGTCAGGCCAGCATACACGATTCCTCGGATTGCTCCGCGCCGCCGTCGGTCGGGTTTACGCCTTCGCGTGCTTCCTTTATCAGTCGCGCGTCTCGAAGGACCGACGATGACCGCGCGCGCACACGCTGCCAAAAATGAGCTCGCGATCAGCTTTCTCTCGTCCGCGGCGCCGGACGCCCAGGCGGCGCGTTCGCGGCTGGCC
>DASXYQ010000204.1:0-1794 GCA_036502445.1 Roseiarcus sp.
CTGCACCTGCATGTCGCGGTAGGCTTTCGCGTCCATGTAGCTCGAATGCGGGTCCAGCGAGGACAGCATGCCGTTGATGGCGGCGTCGATCAGCTTGGCTTCGTCGGGCTTCTCGACGTAATCGGTGCGAATTTTCTCGAACACGTCGCCGAAAAGATTGAGCTGGCGGTAGGTGTCGGCCGCCGCCGCATAAGCGCTGGGCGCTACGGTCAGCAAGAATTGGGGTGAGAAAATCGCCGTCGCGGCGCCGATCGCCACGCCCAACGCCAGATAAGAAACTTTGCGAATCATCCGCGCGCCTTTTCGATGTTTGACTTCGACCACCACGGCCCGGGATCGATCGCCGTTTCGTTTTTCCTGACCTCGATATAAAGAACAGGCTGCGCGGCGCCAATAGCCGCCGCCGCCGCCGTCCGGGCCGACCCGTCTCCCATTACGGCGACAGGCTCGCCCGCCAGAACGAACTGCCCGACCGACACGTTGATACGATCCATGCCCGCCAAAACCATATAATAGCCCCCACCCGCGTTCAGTATCAAGAGTTGTCCATAGGTCCGATACGGACCGGAGTAAACAACCCAGCCGTCGATCGGCGAGGACACCGTCGCGGCGGCCGGCGTCGCAATCGAGACGCCCTTTTCCGCGCCGCCATAGGAATCCGGGGATCCGAAGGTTTTGAGGACGGCGCCGGCGACCGGCATCGACAATTGCCCCTTTGCGTCGGCGAAGGCGATCGCCGGCGTGAGCCTTGCAGGATCGGCGCCACGCGCGGCGGCGGCGCGGGACGCGACATCCGCGGCGGTCGCTCGATCGGCCGCCGCCGCGGCGTCGGCGCCCGCCTTGGCGGCGCGCTCGATGCCAGCGATCAAATCTTTGAGATTCGCCGCCTGCCCCGCGAGTTCGGCCGCGCGCTTGCGCTCGGCCCCAAGCGCGCTTTCCGCTACGGAAAGGGATTGTTGGCGCGCGCGAATCAACTCGGTCAGGCGTGTCTTGTCGAGCGCCAACGACTGCGCGCTCCGCTCGAGATCGTCGCGCTGACTGGCGATGGAGGCGCGCAAGGCGGTCAGTTTGTCGAGGTCGCTCGCCAACGCGTCTGCCTCGCTCTTCAGATCGGAGATCGTCGCGCCGAGCATCATCGCTGCCCGCACCGCTTCGACCATGTCGCCCGGCCGAACCAGAATGGCAGGGGGCGGGTCGCGGCCCATTCGCTGCAGTGCCGCGAGCACGTCCGAAATCACTACGCGACGATTGTCCAACGAGGCGCTCAATGTGTCGGCGTTGATATTCAGTTCGGCCAGCCGCGCGGTCGCGGCCGCTCGCTGACTCTCGGTTTCCTGCACCTTGGCGGTCGTCTCGATCAAGGCGGCGTTCAGCCTCGCCCGATCGAGCCGGATCGCCTCCACATCCGCCTCGATCTGGCGACGTTGCTCCTCCGAGGCCTTCAGAGTGTCCTCGACACCATGTAATTGGGTTTCCCTCAGCGCGCGCTCGTCGGCTTTGGCGGCCGGGACGGGAGGGTCGGCGCGTGCGGGCGCGCAAATCAAGACCGCGGCGACGAGCGCCGCGAACCCGTAAGCCCGCGCCGCAGGAAAACGAATCGCCATCGCGGTCCATAATCGCACGATTCGGACAATAAGACGGCGGGATTCTTGCAGCGCCGCGAATACTGCTCATTCTCGCGCGAGCCGTCGGCCGGCTCCCCCGCCGCTGCGTCAAATCCGGCCTCGAGCCGCGGATCCAGGCGCGCCCTCTGTGGATTATCACGCGGCCCTGGATACACGGGTCACGCCCGAG
>DASXYQ010000205.1:0-2599 GCA_036502445.1 Roseiarcus sp.
AATTTGCTGTGGGCCTCGGTCATGGTCTGATCGAACACGCGCCATTTGACCGCGTCCTCGATGAATTTCGATAGGTTGCCCTGCTTCATCCCACGCTGCGTGAGAAAGTTTCGCACCGAGAGATCCGTTTCCTTCGAGACCGAAACAGTCCAGCGGGTGGTTGTGTCGCTCGACATGACGCCTCCTTTCCAGCGCGATACGCTCATTTGTGCTACTGTAAACAGAATTCAGAGCATTTCTAAGCCTGCGAGGCGGAAATCGGCGACGAGAAAGGTCAGAGCGCCAATCCGCGCGTTCCCGATTGGCCAGGCGGCCCAAATCGCCTAGATCGGGCTATGGACTCCGCCCCGCCGCATTTACGGATATTCATCGACGCCGACGCCTGTCCCGTGAAGGACGAAACCTATCGGGTCGCGGCCCGCTATGGTCTGCAGGTGTTCGTGGTCGCCAACAGCCCGATCCAGGTTCCCAGGGCGAGCGACATCGAACGGGTCGTCGTCGGGACGGGCGCCGACGCGGCCGACGACTGGATCGCGGAGCGGGCCGGGCCGGGCGCGATCGTCGTCACGTCGGACATTCCCTTGGCCAGTCGTTGCGTCAAGCTCGGCGCCGAGGTGATCGCCCCCACCGGCAAGCGCTTCAGCGAGAGCTCGATCGGGATGGCGCTGGCGACGCGCAACCTGATGGACCATTTGCGTTCGACGGGGGAGACCACCTCGGGCCCCAAGGCCTTCGGGCCTCGCGACCGCTCGAATTTCCTCGGCGCGCTCGACAACGCCGTGGCGCGGCTGAAGCGCACGGGGATGCCGGTCTCGCGAACAACGCCGCCGCCTCAGCGATGAGGACGCGGCCGTAAGAGCGCTAACCCGAGGGCTCGGAAGCGGATTCCTCGTCCTTCAACCGCTTCTTCGACACGCTCGATCGCAGCCTTTTCCAGGTATCGCTCTGCGCGATCATCGTGCGAATAGCCCTGATGTTCGCCGCGGCGGCCTCAGCCGACATGTCCTGGCGGCTGACCTGTTCGGCCTGGGCAAATTTGCCGTCGAGCGCGAGCACCAGCGCCAGATTCTGCCGTACCCGCGCATCGGCGCGCGGGCTCGCCGCCGCCTGGCGCAGCGCGTCCTCGGCAAGGTCCAGCTTCTTGGTCAACGCGTACGAAAGCCCGAGATTGTTCAGGACGGAAGGCTCGTCCGGCGCGATCTTCAGCGCCTCGCGATAGAACCTCTGCGCGCCTGTGTGATCGTCGAGGCGGTCGTCGACCGTGCCCTGGACTGACAGGACCTTCCAATCCGGACGTTCAGAGGGATAGGCGCGCGAGAGCACGTCCTTGGCCTGCCGGAATTCCCCTATGTCGGCCAGCGCCCGGCCGTAGGCGCCGAGAACTTCGAAATCCTTCGGTGCCCTCACCGCCGCCGCCTGCATCACCGCCGCCTCCTCGGTGTAGCGGGTCAGGCCACGCAGCGCCCGCGCATAGTAGATCGACGCCGCTTTCTCGCCGCGGTCCTGGTCATAGATTTTGCCCCAGCGGTCGGCGTAGGCGCGGAGCGTGGCCTCGTCGGTCGGCAGCTCCTGCTGTGCATGGCCGATAGATCCCGTGACGTCGCCGAAAGTCTCGCATCCGCCCAAAGGCGCGGCAGCCAACGCCACGGCGAGCCAGCCGGCCGCGTGCGAGAGCCGGAACGACCGGCGGCGGAGGCAGGCCGGGCTTCGGTACGGTGCGCGCATGGGGGGTACTTACTCGAGGAACGCGAGACCCAGCAATGACTCTGCAACCATAACGTGTGGTAAACGGGCGAGCTCGAGACAGGGTCGGCGAGCCGACATGGGTCAATCGCCAGCATCGGCTTGATGGCATGGTCAACATCGCTTTAATACGCCTGCTGTGCTCGGATAAGCCAGGAACGAATGTTTCGTAAAGTGCGCGAAGTTATCTGAGCCGATCGCTCAGATGAGCCACGCTTCGATAGCGCCACGGCCGGCGAGAGACGGCCAGCCTCACGTTCTCCCCCCTCCCGTTCTTACGTCGTTCTTACGCGGCGCGAGCGCGGGCGTTCGATCATTTCGGCCCCTTCGCCAGACGTTTGAGTTCATAGAGCGCGGCATGGCTCTCGCGCGGCGAAAGCGCGTCCGGATCGATCTTTTCCAGCGCGTCGCGAATCGGGTCGGGCGGCGGCTCCGGCGACGGCGGCTCGTAGGAGAACAGCGGCATCGCATCGACGCGCCCCGCCGCTTTCGTCGCCTCCAAATCGGCGAGCACCGCGCGAGCCCGTTTGATCACGGATGCCGGCAGGCCTGCGAGCCTGGCGACCTGAATGCCATAGGAGCGATCCGCCGCGCCGGGCGCGACTTCGTGCAGAAAGACCAGCGAGCCCTTCCATTCCCGCACCCGCATCGTCAGGTTGAACAGCCTCGGCAGCGTCTGCGAGAGTTGCGTCAACTCGTGGAAGTGCGTCGCAAACAGCGTGCGCGAGCGGTTGACGTCGTTGAGATGCTCGACGCAGGCGTACGCGATCGAAAGGCCGTCGAACGTCGCGGTGCCGCGACCGATCTCGTCGAGGATGACGAGCGAGCGCTCGGTCGCCTGATTGAGGATCGCCGC
>DASXYQ010000206.1:0-3838 GCA_036502445.1 Roseiarcus sp.
AGGCCGAAGCAGCCCTGGCGCCGCGACCCACGAAAATCGAATAATGTCCTCTGCCCCGCTGACCGACGCGGCCGCCCCGAGGCGTCCGCGACCTTCGGCGCGGCGCGCCCGCCCTACTTCGCCCTCGCCTGCAGCGGCGGCAGATCGCCGCGGCCGTTGAGCGCGCCGGGGGCCCAGTTCAGGTCGGAGCGCATCGCGTAGAAGATATGGGCGCCGATACGATCGACGCGACG
Source organism: Roseiarcus sp. (assembly GCA_036502445.1). Lineage (GTDB taxonomy): Bacteria > Pseudomonadota > Alphaproteobacteria > Rhizobiales > Beijerinckiaceae > Roseiarcus. Next base: position 234 of record DASXYQ010000206.1, read on the forward strand.
CAGCGACGACGCCCAGAACGGATAGACGTAATTGGCGTGATAGTTGAGCGCCTCGGCGACCTTCGGATTGAAATTGACGCCGCGCACGACGGCTGCGGCGATCCGCGTCGCGACCGCCCAGGCGCCCGGCTCCTCGATGCGTAGCGACTTGCCCTCGCAGGCGAATGAAAACTGGCAGGCGAACGGGCGGTTGCGGTCCTGATAGACGACGCCGCAGACGTTGGTCGGGAAGATGCCGCTGCGCACGCGGTTGAGCACGACCTGTGCGACCGCCGCCTGGCCGTTTTCCGGCTCGCTGCGCGATTCGAAATAGACCGCCTCCGCCAGGCAGCGCATCTGCCGCGCCGAATCCTTGGGATCTATGAGTGACGCATAGTCCGGCTTGCCCTGGAACTCGGGCTTGGCCGCGATCGTCGTCTGCGCGGGCCCATGCCCGACGCCGATCAACAGCTTGCCCTCGCTCGGCCCCGGCGTCGAGGAATTCAGCGCCCAATCGAGCGCGATCGACGGCGTGGCGCCGTCGCTGAAGGACTCGGTCGGCCGGCTGGGCGCGTTGTGCCCGGCGGGCGCGAGTGCGACCGGGCTGCGGGAATCCGCCGGCCAGTCCGCTTCGGAATCCGCGAGAACCAGCGCCGACGGCGCCGGGCCGCTCCTGTGCGCGCCCAATCCCGGACGCAATACGACGAACGGGTCGCCTTTGTGTGCGCGATTGATGGTCGGAATTTCCGCTTTGGCGCGTTTGAACGCCAATTTCGGCTCGATTTCGTCGGGAACGGCGGACAGTTCGTCGGGCGCGCCGAGCGTGAGATGCGCCGGGATCAGCCAAGCATCGGCGCCGCCCGCCGAGTCCGCGGCGCTCGCGCGGAACGTGGCCGCCGACAGGGCTTCGTGGACAGGGGAGAAGCGATCGATGCCGCCGTTTCTCTCGACGGGGCCCCCGGATACGCCAGGGTCCGGGTCGGCCCGAGCGGTGATCGACACCAGCAACCCGAGAGCAATGCCCCAAGGCGCCACCACCGAACCCGCCCAAGCCATACGCGAACCGGTCATACGCAACTCGAGCCGCAAGTGAACCCGCTCCGCCACGAACGGGACGCCAAAAGGCGGAACCGTCAGACGCGAACAGTTTCATTCATAGGGGCTTAGGGTTGCGCCCGCGTTACCGCCGAACGCCTTCGCAAGTCCCATGTTGGGACGCCGTCAGAACGTCGGCGGGCTGCAGGCCGAAACGATCACGAGATCGACGTCGCCCGCGTTGCGGAAGGCGTGCGGCTTCCGGCTGTCGAAGCGATAGGCGTCGCCCTCGCGAAGATCGTAGCGGCGGCCATCCACTTCGAGCGACAACCGGCCCTTGACGACAAACCCCGCCTCCTCGCCCTGATGCGAGAGCATCTTGGCGCCCGACTGTGCGCCCGGACGATAGCGCTCGTAAATCATTTGCAGGGCGCGACCCCTGAGATTGGCCCCTACCTGGCGGTAGGAAACCGCGCCGCCCGAGATTTCGGTCAGTTCGTCGGCGCGGAAGACGACCTGCTCGCCCGGCGGCTCGGGCGCGGAGAAAAAGTCTCCGATGCCGACGCCGAGCGGCGCCAGAATCTGCCGCAACGCCGACACGGACGGGCTGACGCGATCTGCCTCGATCATCGAGATCGTCGCGTTGGACACGTGCGCGCGCCGGGCCAGTTCACGCTGGGAAAGCCCGCCGCGCAGACGCAAAGCGCGCAATCGCGCGCCAAGGTCGAGGTCACGGGCGGAGCTGTTCATGCGTTCAGTATTTAGAACGCTCGAAACATCGCGACAACTGGACAAGTGCGCTGTCCGGGGGCATTGTTCAGAAAATCGATCACGCCCGAGGAGAACACCGATGTCCAACGCCGCCGCGCGCGCCGTTCCCAATGACTTGGCCGCGTTCTGGCTGCCGTTCACGCCCAACCGGGCGTTCAAGAAGCGGCCGCGATTGATTTCCAAATCGAAGGACATGCACTATTACACCCCCGAGGGGCGCCAGATTCTCGACGCGACCGCGGCGCTCTGGTGCTGCAACGCCGGCCACAACCGGCCCTCCATTGTCGCTGCGATCCAGCGCCAGGCCGCCGAACTGGATTTCTCGCCGACCTTCCAGTTCGCGCATCCGCTCGCTTTCCAACTGTCTTCGCGCATCGCCGAACTCGCGCCGGGCGATCTCGACCATGTCTTCTTCACCAATTCGGGATCGGAAGCGTGCGACACCGCGCTGAAAATCGCGATCGCCTATCACAACGTCCGGGGTCACGGCGCGCGCCAGCGTCTGATCGGCCGTGAGCGTGGGTATCACGGCGTCGGCTTCGGCGGCATTTCCGTTGGCGGCATGGTCAACAACCGCAAGTTCTTCGGCTCCCTGCTGGCGGGACCCGACCATCTGCCGTCCACTTACAGCCGCGAACATCAGGCCTTCGCCAAGGGCGAGCCGGAATGGGGCGGCCATCTCGCCGACGCGCTCGAGGGCATCGTCGGCCTCCACGACGCCTCGACCATCGCCGCCGTCATCGTCGAGCCGATGGCGGGTTCGACCGGCGTCCTGCCGGCGCCCAAGGGCTATCTGCAAAAACTGCGCGCTATCTGCGACAAATACGGCATTCTGCTGATATTCGACGAAGTCATCACCGGCTTCGGGCGGCTCGGCTTCGCCTTCGCCGCCGAGCGCTATGGGGTCATCCCGGACATGATCACCTTCGCGAAGGGCGTCACCTCGGGCACGGTGCCGATGGGTGGGGTGATCGTGCGGAAGCCGATCCACGACGCCTTCATGACCGGACCCGAGCACGCAATCGAGCTGTTCCACGGCTACACCTATACCGGCCATCCGCTCGCCTGCGCCGCGAGTCTGGCGACGCTCGATCTCTATCGCGACGAGGAGCTGTTCGCGCGCGCGAAAGCGCTGGAGCCGAAATGGTGCGACGCGCTGATGACGTTGAAGGGGCTGCCGAACGTCGTGGACATCCGCTGCGTCGGCCTCACCGGCGGGATCGATCTCGCAGGGATACCCGGCAGCCCCGGCCTGCGCGGCTACCAGGCGCTCGAATATTCCTTCCACGAAGCCGGCATCATGCTGCGCCTCTCCGGCGACACCATTGAACTAATGCCGCCGTTGATCATCAGCGAAGCGCAGATCGGCGAGGTCGTGGAGAAGGTCGGGAGGACGATAGAGGCGGTGGCGTGAGAGGAGGGGACTCTCGGGGTGGAAATACGACGGCCTAGCTAGACGGCAGCCTTCAGCACTGGTCACGCCGACGACGATTTTGCTTAGGCGGCCTCTCAGTTCCGGTTAAGCGGCTTGCGTACGTAAGCCTTCGATAAGAGCCTTAGGAGCCACCACCCCGCTGCCGATTGCAATATCGGTGCGTCAGCCGGGCATTTTCGGGTACGGTTCTACCGCCTCGCCAATAATGCACAATGTGATCGATCTCAGCATCATACGGAGACTGAATATGCTGCGAGCAGATCGCACAGCTTGAATCGGCATCATAGAGTCGCTTCTTCAGTGCTGAAGTGAAAAAGCGTGTTTCGCTTGGTGGTGTGTGAACGAGATTGTCTACCCGACGTTTCCAAGTCTCAGCTCGGTATCT
>DASXYQ010000207.1:0-3225 GCA_036502445.1 Roseiarcus sp.
AGAGCTCCACACCGAAGCCAGCACTAGGCACTGCTTGAACTTCGCAGAAAACGCAGGCCGAACTCCATCCAGCCATTTTGACCGACGCCGCCGGTTTGTCATATCGTCCGCCCGTCCGAGCGAGGACCGTCCCGACTGCGAACGCAAACGAGGAGAACGCCATGAGGCCGCCTTGGCCCGAAATCCCGTACGAAACATGGCGCGAGACCTGTTCCGCGCTGCACCTCTATGCGCAGATCGTCGGGAAGTATCGGCTGGCGCAAACGCCGTGGGTCAATCATTCGTGGCACGCGACCCTGTACGTCGATACGCGCGGCTTGACCACTTCTGTGGTGCCGGACGCAGCGGGCATCGAGATCGTCTTAATCTGCGCGAGCACGTGTTGAGCGGCAGAGCCGCCGATGGACGGACGGCGGGATTCCCGCTCGGACCGATGTCGGTCGCCGAGTTTCACGGCCGCTTCCTCGAGACCGTCGCGTGGCCCGGCGGCGCCCCGGAGTTCGACGGTCGACCCAATGAGGCGCCCGATCCGATTCCGTTTCGTAACGACCGGCTGACGAGGCCCTACGATGCCGAAGCGGTGGAGCGTTTCTTCCACGCTCTGATCGCGATCAGGCGTGTGTTTTTTCAGTTTCGTACCGGCTATATCGGGAAAGTGAGTCCGGTCCATCTGTTCTGGGGAAGCTTCGATCTCGCGGTGACGCGTTTTTCGGGTCGCCGCGCGCCGATCCACCCCGGCGGCATACCCGGCTTGCCTGACGATGTTACGCGCGAGGCCTATAGCCACGAGTCTCGTCGGCGGGATTCTGGCCAGGCGATGCACAAACAAAGTTCCCGCGTTCTACTCTTACGCGTATCCCACACCCAAAGGGTTTGCCGAGTCTAAGTCGGCGCCAGAGGGGGCATATTTCGACGGGAAGCTTGGCGAGTTCGTGCTGCCTTACGACATCGCGCGAACGTCGCCCGACCCAGAGGCGACGCTCATGGCTTTCCTCGAGAGCACCTATCGCGCCGCGGCCGATCTCGGGCAATGGGATTGCGGCACCCTCGAGTGCCCCACCGGCCAACCTCTGCGACCCCGCCCGCTGCCGGTATAATCTGCCGCCCGCACCGTCATGGCCGGGCCTGAGGGCAGATGCCGCGTCACCTAACGTGGCGTTTTCGGACGGCGAGCGCGTCAGCGCGGCGCCTGCGCAGTCCGGGTCGGCAGCAGGCGGCGGATGTTCCGCACGCCACTGCGCAAGTGGTCGTAAAGATCGGAATACATCACAGACTGCGAGGGCTCGTCGGCGAAGAGCTCCACCTGCTCGGCCAATTCGCGCACGAGTCCGAACGGCCGGAGCGGCGAGGCTTTCGGCGTTCCCATCGAAACTCCGCCTTCGAACCGAATTTCACTGTCCATCGCGTGGACTCCTCAGGCGACCATCCCACGGTAGTGATACAGAAGTTAATCTGAAATTGCAACGTAAATAATCTGAAATAACAATTAACATATGGTATACTACCGATCCCCGACCTACCGAGAATTCCCGCGAACATTCAAGTCGACCGGCGGCGCGAATTCAGGCAATCCGGTCTCAGCGCCGCGTCGCCGCCCTTCCTCCCACTCGAACGTCGCGCCCGGAGTCGAGACCAGCTCATGGATCCCAGCACGGCCGCGACTCCCGCGCCTCGCCTCGGAACGCTCGTCCTGTCGCTCGCGCCCGGCTTGCTGCTGGCGGCGGCTGTGGCGTTCTCCGCCGATCGCCTTGGCGGGTGGGAGGTGAGCCTCTCGCAGCTTTGGCTCGGGCGGCCGGTGGCGATCGCGCCGCCGGTCATCGCACTCTTGATCGGCATCGCGCTGCACGGGGTGGCCGAGCGGCCGCAATTCACGCCGGGATCGAGCTTCGCGATCAAGAGAGTGCTGCGCTGGGCGATCGCTCTGTTCGGTCTGAACATCGCTTTCGCCGACATCCGCGGCCTCGGCTTCTCCTCGGCGGCGATGGTGATCCTGACCATGATCGCGACCCTGGCGGCGGGGCTTCTGTTCGCGAGGCTGTTCAGGCTCGGCGACGCCTTCGGGGCGCTCGCGGGCGCCGCCTGCGCCGTCTGCGGCGCCTCCGCCGCGCTGGCGACATCATCCGTGCTGCCCGACTCACGCGACCGCGAGACGAACACGGCCTTCGTGGTCATCACGACCAATCTGATCGCGACCTTCGCCGTCGTCGCCTATCCCGCCTGGTGCGCCCTTGTCGGCTTCGACGACCGCACGACCGGAATCTTTCTCGGCGCTTCGATCCATGACGTCGCCCAGGTCGTCGGCGCCGGCTACTCCGTCTCGAAGACGGCAGGCAATATCGCGCTGGTCGTCAAACTGTTCCGGGTATTTCTGCTGTTGCCGGTGGTGCTCGGCGTCGGCTGGTTCTTCGCGCGCCAGGGCGCCGAGGTCGGTAAGGCGAAGGTGCCCGTGCCCGTGTTCGCGCTGATGTTTCTCGTCTTCGTCGCGATCAACAGTTCGGGTCTGATGCCGCCGTTCGCCAAGGAGGCGCTGCTGACCGCCTCGCGCTGGGGCCTGCTGCTCGCGCTCGCGGCCCTGGGGCTCAACACGTCGCTGGCGTCGATCGCGCGCGTCGGTCTGAAGCCGGTCCTTGCGGTCGGCCTGACGACGGCCGTGGTCTTCGCGCTTCCGGCGGCGTGGCTGGCGACCATGGGCTACTAGCGTGATGACGCTCGCCTGTTGACCCCGGGGGCGTCGATGGTGTCTTAAGAAAGGCAGGCCTACCGGCGATGGGGACCCTTGCCGACTCAGATGCTGCCGTCAGACGCCAGTTTCACCGCGAATTCCGCCGAGCGATGGCTGCAGCCCTCCGGGGGCTCGTCGTGGGCGGAGCCGAGCCGCTATATCGCGACCTTCAGCGTGGTCCTCATGTACGCGCTGATTGTGGCGCTGTTGGTGTTTGAAAATAAATTCGAACCCGTCACGCCGCCCGAGCCGGAGATCCCCATCGAGATCGTCGCCGAGCCGCCGCCTCCTCCGCCGCCGCCTCCGCCGCCGAGCCCCGCGCCGCAGCCGACCGAGCAGCCGCTGGACGAAAAGCCCGCATTCGACGCGCCACGGCCCGCCAACGACGAGAAGGTCGATAGAGAAGCGCCCGACAAAGTCTCGCAGGCGCCTCCCGCGCCGCCGCCGGTCAAACCCCCGGGTCAGGACGCCGAGACGGGAAAGGCGACGGGGTCCGAGGCCGA